>CALIRC010000013.1 GCA_938044295.1 Minisyncoccota bacterium | reverse complement strand
CTACTGGGACGTGAGATAAAGTAAAAATTCAGGTCATTGTCATAGGAAAAATGCACCTCTGTTGTGATCCATGGTGTATCACCTACACTTGTCGCAAGTGACATATGTACGTTTTCTGGGAGGTAGTCTCTGATGATTTGCTCGATGTTCATACTATTTTTTTAGCAGTAGTAAGACCAGCCCAACCATCTGATCTTTTTCTTTTGGTTTGCTCATAGCGATGAGGAGTGTGAGGGCAGTAAGCGCTTCTGGTGTGATCTTTTTTTCAAATTTCATGCCAGCTTTAGTGAGGAACCAGATAAAGGCGAACGCACCTGTTCGCTTGTTGCCATCAGTAAATGGATGATTCTTTACGATGAAGTAGAGGAGATGCGCTGCTTTTTCTTCTACGCTTGGGTATGCATCCTTACTAAAAATACTTTGAAATACATTGCCAAAGATCCCTTCAAGATTTCCTCGCTTCTTCTCTTGTGCAAATATCTCTGTCGCCTGCCTTTTCTTGCGAAGCTCTTTTTTAAATGTCGCAACAGCTTCGTAAAGCTCACTTGACTGCACCTTGACTTTCTTTTTTGTAAGTCCCTTCGTTGGAAATTGATCCTCATCATAGGACTCAAGAGACAGCCATGTGCCAGCAAAAATCTTCACCAAATCAAAAACATGATCAGAGGTGATCTGATTTTTAGAAGATGCAAGTTTTTGTAGTTCACTGAGAGCTTTTTCAAACTGTGCATTGTTTCGCTTGATGACTTCACGATTGATCGTGTATCCTTCAGTGAGATGCTGTTTAAGGGTCTTGGTTGCCCACACACGAAACTGTGTCGCAACCTTTGAGTTTACTCTGTAACCTACAGAAATCATAACATCTAGGCTATAATGCTCGATTTCACGCTGAACCTCTCTTCTACCCTCTTTTCGAACTATCCGGAATTTCCGGATAGTTCGACTCTTTGCTAATTCCTTAGTTTTGTAAATATTTGCAAGGTGTTCACTAATGGTACGCACATCCACACCAAAAACCTGTGCCATCTCTTTTTGAGTAGCCCAGATCGTCTCTTTGGCATAATCACCACGCAGAGCGATAGCTCCATTCTTAGCTTGATAGATCACAGCCTTTGATTGCTTTTTCTTTTCTGTCATATAAACCTATTCTAAAGGTTTTTCCCCACAAACACAAAACCCTCCAAGCTGGAGGGTTTCGATTTGATAATGATCTCATGGAGAATATCACTCACTTCACTCTTTGGGAACCCACGGTTCCCAATACCCTCCTCCACGGTGAAACTCTCGTTTCCCGGACCCCCTTCCTAGCTCTATTCTCCGTGTTCAATAATACAAAAGAGACCTCATTACATGAAGTCTCTTTTGTATTGCTGTGATCCCACGGAGAATCGAACTCCGGTTTTCAGGATGAGAACCTGATGTCCTAGCCGCTAGACGATGGGACCGTCAATTATATTTCTAAACGTTTGAACAATTCTTCTTTTGCAGCAGAATTTTTCTTCAAGGCAATTTCTCTTTTTCGAGCTTTGCCGTCAGAGTCATATGCTTCGTAATATATTAGCTCATATGGCACATATGATTTCGTAGATCTATTCTTACCTGCGTTGTGCTGTTCCAAACGCTCACGTAAATCCGACGTATATCCTATATAGCGATATTCCTTGACCTTACTTCGGATTACGTAAACGTAGAACATAATATTTTGAGAACCTGGTTTCTCACCCAAAGGGTGATCAGCCTTTGGCTGGCTAGCCGCTAGACGATGGGACCAAAAGTGAACTAAATGTATAAAGTAGAGAGTCAAAAGTTTAAATTTGTCTGCTTTGATACAGGTATGAGTATACCAGCATTCCTACTAATTGTAAAGACTATCGTTGCTGTTATTGTTACGATACATGATACTTATTTGACAATTCTTACACTCCCAGTATATGCGTTTTCTTCCAGTAGTGTGCGTACGTACAGAATCAACATGTAATTTTTCGTTACACACAGGACACTTAATGCTTGAATTTTCATCAATCTCTTTTTTCACAATTTCCGCTTTTATTTTCTACTCTCGACGTATTCACGAAGGGCATCTTCATAG
Source organism: Minisyncoccota bacterium (assembly GCA_938044295.1). Taxonomy (GTDB): domain Bacteria; phylum Patescibacteriota; class Minisyncoccia; order Moranbacterales; genus JAHDCW01. Next base: position 4,879 of record CALIRC010000013.1, on the reverse strand, counting down.
TGCCTCATCGGTTTGCGTTTAGTAACTGCCAGTACTGAGACACGTGGACGTTTCGCTGGGCGTGGCCATGTATCAGCAGATACTGGTGTCACATCTACACTTATACCAGCAATATCATAAAGCGCCTTCACGCCATCATACCACGTCACAGCACCATCATTGACGACATGATAGATCCCACTTGGCACACGTGCATCAAGCATTGCTTTACTCTCCTCTGCCAAATCTGGCGCATATGTAAACTTCGATAACTCACCATCGATAACTTTTACTTCTTCACCTGTTTTTGCTGCTGCATTGCCTTTTGTAAGCATTACATCAAAAAAACTCTTCTTCCCAGCAGCACTCATTGCAGGCTTCCCAAAAAGTTTAGACAAACGGATGATATAGTAATCATTACCAGCTTTTTTTTCTACGACACGTTCACCATCATATTTTGTCTTACCGTAACGCGAGAGAGGTCGCGGAAGATCTTCTTCAACATATTCATAATGCGCAATCGTCTCATCTGGACCCTCATACATACACCCCCCACAACCATTTTCACAGCAACGCTTTCCTGCATAATTTTCACGCTTCATAGGTCGCTCACCATCAAATACATAGTCACTAGAATAATGAATAAGCGTCGCCTGCAATGTTTTTGCAAATATTGCCAAATTCTCAGGAAGCGTCACGTTCAGCATTTGCGCTTTTGCATGCTCTTGATCATTTTCTTCGCAAAGATCAACTGCATTATACGCCACAGCATTCACAATCACATCTGGCCAAAGCGCAGTGACTCGAGCCTTCAGCTCTCCAAAATCTGTTACATCAATATCTTCACGATCCCAACTCGTCACAGCATACTGAGCGTCAGCGGAGAAAACGCGCACTAGCTCCTGCCCGAGCATGCCCTGACTACCTAATATAAGAATCTTTTGTGCCATATCATCCAAATTAATAGTAAACACCTCAATCTGCGCATTAAACTAAACATCATCTACATCTAATCACATCTACTAAATAAGCTTTTGTGTTTTCTTCCTAGCGAAAGCATCAATCTCAACAACTTTTTCAAAACTATCCACAGAATCTAGTTGGGTATCATCAATCACTTTTTCCAGTATAGCAAAAAGATCTACAAATCTAATTTTCTCATGCAAAAATGCATCAACGAGAACCTCATTTGCTGCATTAAAGACAATTGGAAAATTCTTCATCTGTTGTGTACATTTTTCAAGCACACGTAGTGTACGAAATGTGTCCAAATCAGGCGATGCAAACTGCAAAGTCAAATCAGCAAAACTTTGTCGCGGCAGATGAAAATCCTCACGATCCGGAAATGTCATCGCAAGCGCAATCGGTAACTCCATGGTAGGTGGCGAAAGTTGCGCAGCAACTGACCCATCTACAAACTCCACCATAGAATGCACAATTGACTGCGGGTGAATCACGATTTCTACTTGTTTTTTTGTTGCACCAAAAAGATACATCGCCTCAAAAAACTCCAGACACTTATTTGCAAGCGTTGCAGAATCTATAGTAATCTTTGCACCCATAGACCAACTTGGATGCTTAAGTGCTTGCGCAAGTGTAACTGTCTCTAAATCCTGAAAAGTCTTTCCGCGAAAAGGTCCACCAGAACATGTCAGTAGAATCTTCTGATACGGCTTATACAAAACTTTGCCAGTGGTGCGAAATTCTTCAGCATAAGCAAGTATATCAAAAATCGCACTATGCTCAGAGTCAACAGGTATAATCGGTATCTTATTTTGCGCAGACAATGCAAGAAGCATTTCACCACCAGCAACAAGACTTTCTTTATTTGCCAGTGCAAGTGGAATTTTTTTCTCAAGCGTCTGCAGTGAGTACGCTAACCCTGCAAAACCAACAACTGCATTAAGCACGATATCAGGAGCACATATATCGAGAAAAGCTTTGAAATCTGCACCAGTATCACGAGAATCGAAAAGATGTGGAATAGACAGTGACTCCGCAGTAGCTTCCAGTACTGAAAAACGTGTATGAGCACTAGCACCCACAACCTGAAATTTATCAGAATTTTTTTCTACGAGTTTAAAGGCAGACATACCAACACTCCCTGTCGCACCCAAAATCACAATTTTTTTTAACTTTTTTGACATAAAAAAATAAAACTGATAATGCAGTCACTGCCATCTAAAAACATTATATTATATCTCGCCATGACCCCCATGCTTCCTTGCAAGACTCCGCAACGAAAGAAGGTGAAATGCAGCAAAAAATGTCACCACACTAACAATCAGAAAAACCAGTTGGAAATTATACCGCACCGCAATATATCCACCGACTAGCGCAGCAAGTGCCATACTCAAATCCACAAAGGATCTATATGCACCCCACTCCGCACCTTCATGTCGCACATCGATATGACGTGTAAATGTAGCCATCCATGCTGGAAAAACAAGAGCAGACGCAAGGCCGTAGAGAAATTGCGTCATATAAAGCTGCATAGGTGTAGAAATCACCATATAGAGCAGTGGTACAAATCCAGCAAAGAGTGTGCCCAAAACCATCGCAAGTAAATCATCACGCTCACCTTTTGCACGATCTATCATCATACCAATAGGAATTTGACCCAAACTTCGTGTAAGCAAATACACTGTTGTTGCAATACTCGCTGTCTTAATGGGATCACCAGAGATAGACTCTCCGATAAATATAGCAAAAGTCGGAGCAAGTAAACCAAAAGCACCCAAAAGCAATACCTCAGAAAAAATCAATGTTTGCACAACATGATTAAAATCAAGGAAAGTGAAAAAGTGATATTTGCGTTGCTTCGTATCACCAGAAAAAGTACCAGGTGCAGCAACATCTTTACGTAAAGCTTTTTGTATTTTTTTCTTTTGCGACATTTTTTTGGTCAAAGACACACTGCATCTTCTATAATTCTAGCACTATCCACTGGATTGTAGAATTTTGCATTTATTGCAATATCAATATCAATCCATTCTGCCTTCTGAGCATATTTTTTTTCATAAAAATCAAATCCATCTGTCGAAATCTCACCACGAGGATTCGTACAAAGATAAAAAAGAAGGATGCTGTGATATGCCTGATCTTGATAGTCATGATAAAAAAAATCAGAAGCGACATGCAGCGGTTTCGTCATGTCAGGATCGACATCAAGCCCAGTTTCTTCTTTGACTTCACGACTAAGCGCCTCATCTAACATCTCACCCTCATCTACGCCACCCCCAGGAAAATCATATCCATCGCCAAGCTGCGGCACAAGTAAAATCTTGCCATTCTCAATAATAATCCCATAGATCGAAGGTCGAAAACGAAGATCTCCAACTGGAATTCTTGACTCAGTAACCTGATCGACATGATGACACACAACTTCTTTACTCATAAATCCTTACGCGCAAGCGTATAAATCTTTTAGATATGGAAGCTTCTGATCTTTCTCAGAAACAATAATTTCTCCATTTACAGAAGGCCAGTCGACGCCAACGTCAGGATCATCCCATTTGACACCACCATCGTAGTCAGGCGCATAAAGATTTGTACATTTATACGCAAAAAGCGTATCTTCTTCCAATGTAAGAAAGCCATGCGCTAGTCCAGGTGCAATCCAAAACTGCTGCCAATACCACTCTCCGATATCATTTCTCTCGGGTGCCCGCAATTCAATACCCACATACTGACCAAATGTCGGCGAGTTTTTTCGAATATCCACAGCCACATCATACACAGATCCAGACAAAACACTCACCAACTTTCCTTGAGCAAATGGTGCATCTTGAAAATGCAATCCTCTGAGTACGCCTTTTTGTGATCGAGAAACATTATCCTGTACAAACTTATGCTCTTTCCCGATAATCTCCTCGTACCGTGTCTGCGCATAATTCTCTACAAAAAAACCACGATCATCTCCATGCAGAGTCAGGGTAATAATTTTCACTCCAGATATATGTGTATCTTCTATGTTCATATAAAACATTTTATCACAGTTATACAATCCCAAGCGAACAACTCTCCACTTCAAAATTGCATAGAGATATCCTAAAAAAACCAGCTAAAGCTGGTTTTTAGGATAATCTAATCAAAAGCGTTACAACAAAAATCATGCAGAGACTAAATCTCGCCTCGTAACAACTTGTTGAGACGTTTTTTCAACTCCTCATCAGTTGGTTCAGGCACATTACCATCAATATCCGTCACAACTTTCTGAACTGATACCTCTTCCTTCGTTGGTGTAGTATCTTCCAAAATCTGCGAATCTTCACTATCAAAATCAACATCCTGCTCAAGATCTTCTACTTGTTCTTGCGCATCATTTCTCTCATCTTGCATCATTTTATTAAAAGCTACATTATCCTTATGCAATGTCTGACCAAAATCCTCCATATCAACAATTGGTAAATTGCCAGGCGCCGATTTTTGCACGTTCTTCGAAGGAGTATTGCGTCCAAAATGATCTATTTCTTCTGGTGATTCACCCTCTTTTGTTTCAACTATTTTTTGTGCATTATTGTTGTCCTGTGTATTTTCATAAGTGCTTTCATGAAGCTCATCATCCATCTGAAAATCCTGTGAATCAAGATCAGGAAGTTCTGACACTGGGGAAAGGTCGGAATTTTCATCAGTATGCACAACAGCAGAATCATCATCTGCTTGCGCATTTTGCTGAGCAAACAATCGATCTGAAGCACTTTGCTTACCCCATTTTTGAGCAAGTTGCGACTTACCAGCAGCAAGACGCTCACGCATTTCCTTAAATTGTTCAGCAGGCACTGTTTCCTCAAATTCTTCTCGCTCCACCATTTGCTCAGAATACTGCTCTTCCAGTGGAAGCTGTGACTGATGATGCTCGATAGGTTGTTCCTGCGTACTCTGATGTGTATGATACTCC
>CALIRC010000012.1 GCA_938044295.1 Minisyncoccota bacterium | reverse complement strand
ATGGGCAACGTATTGGAGAGCTCTCCCGGTCCTTTGGGCTTTTTTTATTGCAGTAAGTGTGATGGGCGGCATGGATTCACCCCCTCCGATTTATTACACAATGATTGTGACAGTTGCAGGATACCTTATCATGCAGGTAATTATAGACGTGGTGCAGATTGTCAAAAATCAGAGAGCCACGTAAAACTTCATATCCTCCATTCCTTTCTACTGGGAGGTTCGAATCGTTTCTATGATCTGGTGCTAGTGATCAACTGTTTGTTGAGCAGTTTTGTAAGGGATGCGACAGATTGAGAGTTCGAAAAATGCTATAATGCAAATATAACATTCCACTCAACTTATATGAATAAAAAATTCCAGAGTCTGCTATTATACTTTATCGGCTGGGCAATTATCTCTTTCTTTGTGTATCGCCACGGATTTGTGAGTGATTTTGTGACATTCGCGTGGCCAATATTTTTTGTTTGGGGATTACTTGGATTATTGCCAATTTTCAATAAGCTAAGGTCGATATCAGTCATAGCCTTGTCATTGGGGCTATTTTTTTTATCAGCAGCTATCACGGGATATATTGCCTGTAAACTGCTTCGATCATGTGAGCTTGAGATAATGTTTGCGATTTTCGCTCTGATGGCTGCATGTGCTGTCGGTGTGTTAGAATTTATTAGAATTCTCATTCAATCGCGCAAGAATAGGTAAAAACAGTGAAATTTTGCTAGAAGTTTTGAGTATTTCTATGACTTGGAGCTATTCAAGAAATTACGAGCCACTTGATAACTAAATTTTAGCGGTGATAGTAACTAAAAGATACAAAAAGAAAGTGACGAAAGTGATAGTAATTTTGGGTGGGATCTTTTTGTTACACGTACTTCTTATAGTTTTCTATGGTGTTTTTGCGAAGGATACAAAGTCAGATCTTATTGTGATTTTAGGTAATAAGGTAGAATTGTCTGGTACTCCCTCAAAGAGACTCCGCGCGAGACTGGAGGAAGGTCTCAAATTATATCAAGAGGGAGTAGCTCCTCGTATTCTTGTCAGCGGTGGAATAGGGAAAGAAGGCTTTGATGAAGCTAGGATCATGGCTACATTTCTTTCTGATCGAGGTGTTCCAGTAGAAAGTATCATTCAAGATAATCATGGTATTACGACGTATGCAAGCGCTCACAATACAAAAATTATCCTAGAGGAGATGCCCGGCAGTTCAGTAACTGTCGTATCTCAGTACTATCATCTACTTAGATCCAAAATTGCATTTCAAAAAGCAGGTGTTAGAACAATTTATACATCGCCCACAAAATTCCACATTGAATTGCGTGATGCGTACTCTGTCGTACGAGAAATTATTGGCACATACTACTACATATTTCGCTCATATGAAGTGAAATAAATTTTGCTGTGGATTCGGATTACGATTATGATGTGGCATGGTATATACAAGAAACATCTACTATGTTTCAGCTCTTATGAGTAATTTTTATAGGGAAAGAGATTTCACTCAATATTGTGGTGTGCTGAGAAAAACTTGTATTTGAAATAGATTCGTATGGTAAGTAAGCTACAGCTATGATAGAAAATGTAATTTCTTAAAGTTACGAAGAAAATTGATTTAAATAAGTAGAGATAAGAGCTGCAGCACATTATGGAAAAGAGATGAAATTGCAAGAAAGACTCTGTTTACTTAAGTAGATTGACAATGAGGCATGTCATAACATCAATCCATTACTTTTACAAATTTATCGAGAAGTGTAAAATAGATAAATTCAATAGTAAATGGGGGATATTATGAGCAGTTCTTTAACGATCAAAAAAACAGTCTTCAACACAATCAAACGTGATTTAGCAAAAAATGATCTATGTCTACAATCTTGGGAAGTCAACAATGAATTTGCTACGATAGATGTTAAAAAATTAAGCGTATTTGATGCGCTGAGGTTAAAAGACATTCTAAGGAGTGAATCTGTTGACCACTCAATGATCAAAATCGAACTTTTCATCCTGGGAGGTGGTATGAAAGGATTTGCAAGTGCAGTAATTGTTGGCATACTTGATTATCTCAACTGGGGACAATTATTTTCTCAGATTTGGGCAAGTTCAGCTGGAGTACCCTCTGCTTTATACCTCGCAGATGGTGCAATGAGCTCCCAAAGAGGTAAAACATTTCTAGGTGCAACGATCTATCCAAAAGTACTGGCGCGAAATGATTTCATAAAAATCCTTCGCATTTTTACAGGAAACATAGTAGATATAGAGTTACTTGAGCAGACCTTTCGCAAAGGTAAATATAGTTTAAGTCAAAAAAACGTCTCCAAATTTCCAGTCAATATAAATGCTCTCGTTTCAGAAAGTGAAACACTCGATGGAAGGTTTATAAAGCTAAACGCCAAATCAAAAAAAGAAGATATGATAGATTGGACGATTGCTAGCAGTAGCATACCTGGTGCCACGATCCCAAAAGAAATACAGGGAAAGCTATGGCTCGATGGGGACCTAAACTCATTATTTGAG
>CALIRC010000011.1 GCA_938044295.1 Minisyncoccota bacterium | reverse complement strand
GAAGGGGAAAAAGAGCGCGTCGCAAAAGAAAAGAAAGAGCGCAAGGAGGCGCTGGACCGCGCTGAAGAAGAGCGCATTGCTGAGGAAGCAAACCGCCGCGGTAAAAAAAGAGGGCGTTAATTATTCTTTTTTACTCTTTATTACATCATTACTAAAAGCGCATTCGTGCGCTTTTTTTTGTTCTAGCATTATGTGATTAGATTCTTCTTTTGCGTATAAAAAAACAGTGAGAGGATATTTTCCTCTTCACTGTTTATTAACTATACTTCATTTATTTTGTTACCACACCACACATGCCTTTTCGGATGGTGGTGATATGACTGCGATAAATGGCCTCGCAAATGGTTGTTTTCTTTCTTGAATCAGAAAGTTTATGCTTTGGCATGCAGCACTATGTACCATATCAGTATCTCTACGGAGCCTTTTTACGATACGTGGTTTCTCTTTTGATTGAAAAATGATAAAATGCGCTTCTCGTATTTGTGCAGAAGCTGATGGTTTCGTACATACTACACCCGACAGATGAAAGTCTGGTGGAATATTTTCTACAAATCTCTCAATTTGATCTTGGCATTCATTGCAAAATACTTTTTTTGTTTGACTACTGACGTTTGGTTTTAGCAGGTGTTGATCACGTGCCAGATTTCTTCTGGGTATCCCTTCCATATCTGTGAGATCTGCTAATTCTACTTGGGCAAAAATTCCTCGCAGAAAAAAATCATCTGTGGAAAATAATGGGATATTTTGTGAAAAAAATCCTGATGTGTACATCATTCTTTCTCGATCAAGAGACTTCTTTGACATGTTATCACTCCGATTTTTGTTAAAGTGCAGATTATATTATTATTGACTTATCATAGCAAATATTTTACATACGTCAATTTTGTGCATGGATTTTGCCCTCCAGAAGTTTTTTCTTCTTATTTTTGAGGATGCAAGTTTATTTTTAGCTTCCTCTTGTAAAGGCAGTGCAATTCATCAGTATTTTGTAATGTCTACTACTTTGTCACTACGTTACATATAATCCTACTCTCTCCTTGGATCATTTTTTGCGCTCTTTGAAATTCTTTCCACACTTCTTTTTGGAAATTTTGAAATTTATATCCGCCTGCAGTGAGAACGTTTTTATGCTCGTGCCATACAATCACAATGGTGCCTGCCATGAGTATCTCATGGAATGTTCGTATACACTTTGCGCCTAGATGACTTTTTCTCTCGAGATGTTTTTTCAGAGTATGTGACTGAAAATTGATATGCATCTCTTCGTCGATTAAGATTTGCTTACAGATTTTTCTCAAATCCTCTGAACTTGTCGCGTCTCTGAGTGCTTTGTAATATACGGCTGCGATTATTTCTGCGGTCAGTAGAACGATCACAGAATTTTCGAGTCCAGAGAGTGTCCGTAGCTTTCTAAAAATGCTATCAACCCAATGACTACGAAGTCTTGCGATGCCATTGAGCGCCATGAATCTTCCAAGTACTTCAGCGTGACGCTGCTCTTCACGGATGAAGTCTTTGATCGCTTCCAAATAGTCTTCGTTTTCATACTGCTTGGCGTACTCGATCAGATTTTTTCCTTCTGAGTTTTCTCCTTTTTGGAATTGGCGAATGGACTCATAGATTACGTTCTTCTCATTTTCTGAGAGCTTTTTTGCGTTTGTGAGATCGAGCCACGCAAAATGTTTTTCGTTTGCTTTGAAATAGATTTTCCATTTTTCGTATGACATACAGAGAATATTAGTCAGTTAACAGTCCTGCGTTTTTTCTTCCACTGTGCTCTCTTGCGTGCGAAGAGTGTCTAGCATAGCAAAAGCAATGCACTTGTCAATAGAGTGTTTTTCCTGAGATTTTGTTATATTTACATCTGCGTTTTTAGACTTTGCGCACTTTAGCCCTTTGCACAATGGCTTGCTTGCTATAGAATTTATACTATGCAGAAAAAAATTCCACGAGAAGTCTCTATAATACTTGAAACGCTTGAAAAAGCGGGTTTTGAGGCGTATATTGTCGGTGGCAGTGTGCGTGATCTTCTCCTAGGCAAAGAGCCAAAAGACTGGGATGTGACGACAAATGCTGTGCCTGAGCGTGTGCAAGCGCTTTTTCCTGATCATTTCTATGAAAATGACTTCGGGACGGTTGGTGTGAAAACAACACCGTTTCTCTCTCATGGCAAAACAGGTCGAGATCATGATGTAGTCGAGGTCACAACGTACCGCATCGAATCTGCGTATTCAGATACACGTAGACCAGATAGCATTACTTATGCGCAGACACTAGCAGAAGACCTGGGACGGCGCGATTTTACGATGAACGCGATTGCTATGGATCTGCGTGGTGTACTTACAGATCCGTTTGGTGGTGCTGTAGATCTGGATGCGCGCCTTATCCGCGCTGTGGGTCGCGCCCACACACGCTTCCAAGAAGATGCACTACGTATGATGCGTGCTGTCCGTCTCGCTGCTGAGCTACACTGCGAAATCGATGTAGAGACAAAAAAAGCAATTTCAGAACACTCTGGTCTCCTGCGAAAAATTTCTATGGAGCGCATTCAGGCAGAGTTCTCACGCATTGTCATGAGTGATCATGGTATGCATGGCATTCAAATGCTTTCCGATACAGGACTTCTCCGAACATTCCTTCCTGAACTGGAGGATGGTATTGGTGTAGAACAAAATCATCATCATACCTATACTGTGTGGGACCATAACTTACGCGCACTTGATACCTGCCCAAGTAAAAAACTCTCTGTCCGTTTAGCAACGCTCATGCATGACATTGGCAAGCCAGAGTCCAAACGTGGCAAAGGACGTAACTGCACATTCTATAATCATGAGTACATTGGCGAGCGTATTGTGAAAAAAGTATTAAGTCGTATGAAATATCCCAAAAATGTTATCTCGCATACCGCACTCTTGGTCCGCAATCATATGTTTTACTATAGTGTTGATGAAGTCACTGAAGCCTCTGTGCGGCGCGTGGTTAAAAAAGTTGGCAGAGAGAATATGAAAGACCTCATGGATGTGCGTATTGGTGACAGACTTGGCTCTGGAACAAAAAAGGCGAAGCCGTATAAGCTTCGTCATTTCGAGTATATGATTGAGAAAGTGAGCAAAGACCCTGTGAGTGTCAAAATGCTTGCTCTCAACGGGGATATCATGATTGCGGAAATGGGATTTACCCCAGGACCAAAGATTGGTGCGATCCTCGATACCCTTCTGGCGGAAGTGATCGAAGATGCGTCGCGCAATACACTTGATTACTTGAAAAATCGCGCAACTGTCTT
>CALIRC010000010.1 GCA_938044295.1 Minisyncoccota bacterium | reverse complement strand
GGTAAGACACGTTCATGTTCCTGTGCCCTTTGTAGCGCTGGGTTGTCATTACAACGTAAGTCTTGTCTTATCCACCAGACTGCTATTTTTTCTTTCATATATTATGCTTTATATTTTTTTAGTATATCAGAGTTTTTTCATTTCTATTTATTTCAGTACACATACATCTGCACACTCTATTTGACATAAAATTAAACGCAGTAAACTTTTTGTTTACTGCGTTTATCTTCCTTTAATCTTCGCTTTTTGCGCAAAGACTATATAACTTCATTACGATGAGATCATTTTTTTCTCTGCTACAGTGGCGTGGTATGGGATACCTCGCCTCTAACTGTAGAATGCTTGTTCCATCATTTTTTGTCATGATTTGAAAAGAGCATTTGATCTGCTTACTCACACCCTCGGTTAACTCCAGGTTTTCTTGGAGCATCTTCTCCGCAATTCTGGGCAGATCTTCTCCCCACTTTTCTCTCGCGAAATCGGAAATAGTGATGTTTTCTTTCTGTGGAAAATGTGAGCGACCAGCCAAGACTTCATATGTCTCGTTTAGCAGCTCTTTCGTTGGCTTTGGTATCCAACGTCCATCTATTGTTTCAAAATATACTGTATGAAGCGTGATGCGTCTGAGATACCCATTTGTGGGACCATCTATGCTCATAAATCGTATCAGGACATGCAAGCGTCCTAAGTACAGATTTTTCAACCCAATTTGTTTTGCGATGTACGCAATAAACGCCGCAACACCTGTGACAAGTACTGCCTTGTTGATCTCAAAACCTTGAATCGTTCCTAGATCTGCTCCATAAAGCGCAAATGCGTAGATCACAATTAACACCGCTATAAAACGTACGGCAAGGATATTGATTATTGTTGGATTTCCAACCTTCTTCATGTATGAGTTGAACCTATACACTCTTACAAACCGCCCTCCAAGAAATATGAGTATTGAAGCTACGATTAGTAAGTGATTTAATTTCTCAACATGATCAATTAGCGTGCCAGAAATTTTATCAGCTCGTATCAAAAGTGCTATAGTCAGAGCAAAACATGCACTCATAACTACAACGACCCATTTATTTATCAGAGCTTTTTCGATAGATTTGATACTTTTTGCTCTCTTTTTCAAAAAAATATCTACGATTTCTACCTGACGTGCTCTGCGTAAAAATGACGCAGAAATAATGGCACATATTAGTAAAACAATAAACGACCACACTTCACTACCGAAGTGTTGTACGATTATGCTTTCTACTGGCTCAAATGATTCCCCTGCCATTTTTGAGGTTTCACTTGCTACTTCTTGTATTTTTTCTACAAGCGTATTTTTATCATCGGCCACGGGACGTATCCTCCAGTTTTGCTGTAAATGAACGATCATGAATCACATTAGATGAACTGATCACTATTATGTGTGCTATTAATATGTATTTTCATGACATACTATTATAACATTTATTTTAAATTTGTCAACTCATTGATAGCGGTTTTTTTCTTTCTTTTGACTATATATCCCCTTGCTGCTTGCTATTTTTCATAGCTCTGCAAAATATTTTTATGAGGTTTGTACTCGAAAACAACCAGTCTATAAGTCGACAGGTTGTTTTGTGCTTTGTGTATTGAATTTTTTTATGCTATGCGCTCTACATCTTCATCGCTCATCATGATGTAGTAAAGTGTAGGGATGAAAAAAAGCATGATCACTCCTGAAAACATGAGGCCTGCGATGATTGCTCCACCGAGACCCTGCCAGATTGGATCGCTGAGCGTGATTGGGAGGAGACCGATAATGGTTGTTAGTGATGAAAGTAAGATTGGCTCTAGACGACTTGTTGCCCCACTGATCACAGATTCGTGAAAGCTGATACCCACGTCGCGGTTTGCATTGATCTGCGAAATGATGATGATAGCATTGTTTACCACAATACCAAAGAGCGCTAATAAACCAATCAGCGATGGAAAAGATAGTGGGATGCCGATTATCCCAAAGATTATAAATACCCCACTAATTGCTAGCGGTACGGTCATCAGTACGATTGCTGCTTTTCGGTATGAACGCAAATGAATAATGAGCGTAAGAAAAATAAGTGCGGCTGCTAGTCCCATTCCTTGAATAATTGCAACGACAGATTCATTATTTTCTTCGTTTGCACCGCCTGTTTTCCATGTATATCCTGCTGGAAGATTTATTTGCTCATCTATCAAAGTGCCGATTGCTGAGTTCACTTCACCAATGTTCCCTTCTTCTTTTACGGAAGCTGTTACAGATACGGTACGGTCAAAGTCCTCTCTGTTTATGTTTGTGATATTTTCTTTAAGTGTGATGCTGCCAAGTGCATCGATCGGTACTGGACCATTTTTTCCTGCTATGTGGATCTGTCCAATGTCAGCTAGCGATGCCTCTTTTTCATTCATGCGCAAAACTATGTCTCTTTTGTCAGTGAATCCAGTGAATTCTACATCATCCTGCAGTGTAATACCTGTCGTCAAGAGGCGAAGTGTGCTGGAAATCTCGCCGCGCGTGATTCCCTCCCTTTTTAATAGGTGATCATTTGGTTCAAATGCGATTGTTGCTGCAGCTACTGCTGGAGTGATCTCGAGATTCTCAACTAGATATTCTTGTGAACTTGTTTCGAGTGTGTTTTTAAGCGTGTTTGCAAGGTCTTGTAGTACTGGTAATTCATCGCCTCGAAATGTGATTGTGACGTCTGCACCTGCTGGCGGACCACCCTCTTGCTCCACTACTGCGATTTCACCGCCACGAAATGCGCTGATGAACTGTGCGCTACGCAATTCTTGTGCAATTACTTTTGCACCACGACCACCATCCTTTTTTTCAGGTGTTTTCAATGTGAACAGCACGCTGTCGTTTCCTGTTTTTGATGTCCCTCCATCGTTATTTGTCCCAAATCCAATCTGCATTGTCACATATGAGACGCCTTCGACTGCGCCGAGCTGTGGCAATAACTCTTGTGTTTTTTGTTTTGCCTCACCGACTGTTGTGCCATCTGGTAAGTCCACCTCAACAAAAAGAATGTTGTTGTCACCTCCTGGGAAAAATTCGTTTTTGACAAATCCCATTGCGACTAAACTACACGCGAAGATAAAAAATACTGCAACCATTCCAATTGTTTTATAGCGTGCGGCTTTTGTTGCCAGAATGTTTTCAAGGATGTGCTGATAGCGAGCTTGCAGTGCTGAGATATTTATAATTGTCTGTGGAACATCGCGCACTGCCATATCTTTCCCTGCTGCGATTTTTTTGACTCTTCTTGATTCCTTCCATTTGATTAACAAAAGCCTCCCAGATCCTAAAACAAGTGAAAAAGCTACTGCAGCAGTAACTGCAAGTGGTAATGGCAACATCATACCTTGTGCAAAAAAACCTAAAATACCTACAAAAATCAAGAAGCGCAAGAACACCAACACTCGCTTCGGCAAAGAAAAATCAAAAAGCCAGATCATCAGTGGCAAAATTACGAAAAATCCCACCAGAACAGAAGCGGCAAGTACACTACTTACTACCACTGGAATTGGTTTTATATATTCTCCAATAATTCCGCCGGCAAGCAATAATGGGACAAATGCCCACACTGTTGTCAGTGTCGTCATGATGAGTGTAACAAAAAAATCGCGAAATACGAGTATACCCGTCTTATGTGCGCCAAATGAACCATCGCGCATATAGGTCGTCATCGCGCTGACGATTACGATCGTTACATCTACAAGAAGTCCGAGAGAAATGGTCAGTGAGAATAGTGAGAGAAAGTTTACGCTTATACCTGTGAAGCGCATAGCAATAAATGTGATCGCATAAATAAGTGGTATGGAAATCGATGCAAGTAAAGCTTGTCTGCGCCCGACAAATAATGTCAGGGTTACAAACACCAATAGCACAGTAGCGCTTAGATTTCGCATGAGCTCATTGAATTGATCTGAGAGCTCTGTATCAGCATTGAATGTTTCATACCGCATAAGCCCCTTGCCACTTGTTTCCATGAATTCATCAGTGATTGCTTGAGCTTTTTCTACAGCGTCTGTGATATCGACACCTGTTGTCCTGTAAACATCAAGTGTGACGATTTTTTTTGCTGTATCATCTTTAAAAATGTACGCATCTGGTGTTCCCGGTGCAGGTCGCTCAATAATTGCTGCTATATCTCCAAGTGTGATAATTTGCGCGCTTTCTGGAAGTGAAAGTGGGAGATTCCTTAAATCATCTATGCTATCAACAGATGCATCAATCGACAATGATCGCTCGAGTGATACTCCCTTGAGTACTCCACTGGGTAGTGTTAGAACACCGCTTGCCACTGCTGCGTGTACATCACCTACTCCAATGCCGTACGTACTTAATGCCTGCTGCGTGATGATAATCTGCACTTCTTGCTTTGGTTTCCCTCCGCTTATGACGCGATCTATTTTTTGATCTGATTCTAAACTATCAATTAGCTTCTGCATCTTTATAAGTAGTGATGTAGAGCTTTCTTCATTGGCTGCAAAGGTCCATCGTACGATTGGTGCATCCTCAAAATCTACTGCTACTACACGTGGCTCTGTTGCATCCTCAGGTAACTCTCCCACGCGTCCGAGTGCTGCCTCTACATCTGCTAGAGCGCGGTTTTTATCCACACCACGCGTAAATGTCATTACGATCGATGTGGAGCCACTTCCAGCTGAAGCCTCAACAGTGTCGATGCCATCTACTGCTCTGAGTTCATCTTCTAGTGGAATTGTCAGAAGCGATTCAACATCTTCAGGAATTGCTCCTGGTAGTGCGGCACTCACTACTAGCATTGTGAGATTTATTTCTGGTGCCACTGTTTGTGGTAGGCTTTTGTATGAAACGAAGCCGCCGATTATCAGTCCAATCACCAAAAGAGACACAATGCGCATATTTTTTAAATATGCTCGTATGCCTTTTTTTACATCATCCTCACGGAAGTTGATATTTTTGAGATAGTCGTTCATTTTTTGTGGAAATATAACATCGGTCAAATTTCTCCATCTTCATTTACTGGATACCTTATCTGCCCTACCTTTACAATATGTAGTGCATCTTATGCAAACTTTTACTGCGCTGCTACGACCCTCTCACCTACGGTGACAGATCGATCGAGAATAATCACATCTTCTGTGGCCAATCCCTGCGTTACGGAGATCATTGCACCAACTACTGGACCGAGCGTCACAGCAACTGACTGTGCGCTATCACCTTCTATGATAAATACTTCTGGACCAGTACTACCGTAGCGTACAGCATCGAGTGGAATCATCCGCTCTCCCTCTTCGTCCTGCACTAAAGAGAGGTGTACTGTGACGTACATCCCATCTGCGATATCCACTTCACTTTGTGGATCCTTTACCTTTAAGGTTACTGCATAAGCCCCAGCTTTTGTGGGTGCTGTAGCGATGTAGACGACTTCGAGATCAACTTGTACGCCGTTTATTTCTGCATAGGTTCGTCCAGTAAGACTCAGACGTGCTGCGCGCTCTTTGCCTACGTAGGCAACTAGTTGTGCATCAGCCTGGTTCTCTGCTTGCAATACGGCTAGTGCCTGCCCCTGCGACACACTGTCTCCTACACGTACAAATATACTTTGAATGTATCCAGTAAATGGTGCTGTCGTACTTGCTAATGCCGCATTTGCTTGCGCTTGTTCCCAGTTTAGCTTTGCGTTATTCAGATTAAAGTCATTTGCCTTTTCCTCGAGAGAAATTTGCTTACGCGCTATTTTCACTTCATCACGATCTGTTTTATTTATACTTTCCTCTCGAATTTCTAATATTTTTTCCTGATCACTGTGAATTTCTTCCTGATGCGCGAGCGCACCCTTGGCGATTGCAGCGCTTGTGCTCGCTACAGATGTCCCACTATACGTGTCTGCAGTGTATGCAATTTCTGCGCCATGGTAGACGTATTCACCTTCTTTTGCGATACGATTTATGACGCCGCTTTTTGTAGCGATTAGTGTAATCGTGTCAGCACGATCAACTTCGGCGAGTACTTTTATTGCATGCTTGGCAGATTCATCAAATACTGCCACACTTCGTGGCTGTGCATGTACTTCCTCTTCTTCGTTTTGTGCCTCTTTTCGAAGGCTACTACTTCCTGCAATGATTGCAAAAAGTATCACTAATGCTAGCAAAAACGTCACTAGTGGGTAGCGCGCGATTATATTTCCAATTTTTTTCATAATTCTATACTATTCATCGACCTTGTACATTAGCACGATTGGCTACTTTTTTCAAGATCTCTCGTTCTTTTTGGGTACCCTTCCATTTCATACGATCAGTGAAGATATCAACGGACAGTGTTTTAACTCCACAAAATCCTAAAATGCCTCGTGTTAATGGTATGCTAAAGAATGGTTTAGAAATCCTATAGAGCATGCTTGGTCCATCTGCAGTAGTGAAGATGCGCGCTGTCTTTCCAGTGAGAAGACCCTTGGGTTTACCAGCTTTAAATGTAAATGCAAATCCTGCTGCAAAATTATGGTCAAAAAAATTCTTCATCACTGCAGGCACACTAAACCACCAGACTGGAAAGACAAATACTATCTGTGTCGCCCACGTAATCTCTGCGCGGATTTTTTTTGCAGTTTCATCTGGTCTGATGTCTCGCAGATCTTCAAACTGGAGAAATTCTTGGCGCCACTGGTTTTCATAGAGATTCATGATATGCGTTTCTCCGCCATGTTTGTTTACTGCGCTAGCATAGCTCTGTGCAATTTTATGTGTAAATCCCTTTTTTGCAGGATGCGCTGTTACAATCAGTACTTTCATTTTTTTAATAGTGCTATACCTCTTCAATCTTTGCTTTTCATGTTGTATTTTCACCTGAAAAGATACAGCCTTCTTGGTTAATGATTCATTTGATTTTTATGTTTTTTTTCTGTCATCCATGCGATGATCGCCTTGACGACTACATTTTGTTTTTCATCAGCTTTACACATTCCTGGATCGTATTTTCCGTTGTATTGCTCAGCATTTTGTGAAACGTTTTCGAATTGCTTTTGTAATTCTTCCTGCGTTGTTTTGCCGTAACTCATCAGAAGGCGGTCGCGAGACTGAATCTGTAGGTTAAATGGGTTTGGCACCTGCTGACCATTTAATACGAATTTCCAATTTTTATGTTCATCGTTACCAATGACTTGCCCATCGTCAAATATGATCGTTTGCTTAGAAAAACTAAAGCCAAGATTACTTAATAGGTGACCCCATGTTACCCCATCATCATGCACGTGTACTGTATCCATATTGTTCTCATGAAAGTGTACGCGATCTCTAGGCGACTTTTTATTTCCGGGTTTGCACGCGCCGATATCCTCCATGTATTTATCCTTACTTATGTCGAGTCGTTTATCGTTGATATAAAATGCTATATTTGCATGATAATGCACAGTCATCTGGGCACGCTCTACCTCACGAGAAAGCCACCATGTACCTGCAATTATTATTGCTGTGACACAAATGATCCCTATCCATATAATGTATTTCTTCTTCATGCATCCATAGTAGCATTATGATTGCCAATAATCAAAAATCCCTACAAGAGGGATTTTTGATATGTATTTATGTTGCTTTATTTTTGAACATACCAGGCTATGCCTTCATAAGTCCAGTTTTTGTCATTGTCTTCTAAGGATTCTTTTTCTGTTTGTGATGATGTGTAAAAGTGTCCTTTATACGCGTCTGAGTAAAAACGGTAGACTGGCGTGGTATCCATCTGCTGTTTACTATATGCATAGTATGCGATGTGTTCGTATGCCCAATTCTCGTCTTTTTCCTGAATTAATTCTTTTTCACTCTTACTCATTGTATAAAAATGGTGTTTGTAGGTTTCGCTCCAAAATCTATACACAGGTAACAAACCTAGTGCAGTAATGTTTTCTGATGCGATCGTATCTATGATGACCGTCTTATCTCCAGCACCTTCGTAGATCCAATTTTTGTCATTTTCTCTTATCCTCTGTGCTTCTTCCTGTGAAATGGTATAGAAATGTCCTTTGTAGAGATCACTCCAAAACCTGTGTGTTTTTGCACCTACTGATTGTGGTTCCGATGATTCTGGTACGTGTATAAATGCTATTTGCTCTTTCTGTAGTGGTTCACCACTCCAGTCTATACGTTTAATTTCTGCAAAGAGGCGATAATATCCTGATTCTTCGTCATTTAACCATGGGAAATTAAAAGTTTTTGATGTGCCGGTTTTTATCTTTTGATCTACAAAGTAATGATCTGTTGTAAAGACACCTTCATCTTCTGGATTTGTAGGATCATTTACTTTTGCTATGAACATGTAAAGCACGAGATCCTCTGGTCCACTATCATTTGTTATCGTTACTTCTACATCTGCTACAGATCCTGCGTCGACTGGTATACTTTTTAGCATGCCGTCTAGCTCATTGATACTAGCTTTTAGTGTGTAGCCTGACCCGATTTTCTTGGTTGGTGCTAATGCGTTGTCTAATACTGGCACTGAGGATTCAGCGTCTTCTTGCGTTTTTTCACTTTCTTCTTTTTCTGATATCGCTGCGTCTTCTTTAGTATTTTCCTCAGCTGTTTCTACTAGTGTCTCTTTTTCTTCCTGCTGTACATCTGCACTTTCTTTTTCTGTCACAACCTCCTCCACTTCTATCTCCTCAGCTTCTTCTATTTCACTTTTATCATCTCCTATGTGGGTGAACGTAAATTTACAGTACGCGTCAGATGGTTTTGTGTCTCCACTACCTTCCGTTACATTATATGTCCCTGATGGATCGCAATTTATACCACTTACTGTCTTTTTGTATTTAGAGGCGTCGAGAAAGCCTGCATTTTCTTCTTCGATACTTTCTTCGTCAAAGAAAAATGTATTAATCGGTGTTATTGATTGAAATGCTCCATCTTCAATTCCTTCTTGGTAGCAAGCGTCCACGATGACTTCGGAGCCTTGCGTGATTGCAAAAATGTTTTCTGGTGTATTGTCTCCAGGCACATTGCAATAGCTTCTAAAAAAACGTAATTGTGCTACTTCTAAATCTCCTCCGATTACTTCCGCTGCTACTGTAATTTTTGGTTTGATTACCTCTATTGTACTCTCTTGTTTTTCTATTTTTTTTTCGTCATTTACCTTCTGACTTACGATGGCTGTTTCTACTTTTTTTTCGACTGTTTCTACCAGCTCTACAAGTTCAGCTAACTCTGACAGTGTGTCTGACAGCGTACTTGATGTATCTGTTTCGCTTTCTATGGCAGCTAGAGTACTTGTAGGTAGTATAATCAGGAGTGCTATCCCTAATAATAGATTTGCAGGGGCTTTTTTCATAGCGATACGGTTAATGTAATAATGTATATAGTGCAACTTTATCACAGAGAAAAATTACGTCAATTGACAGTAAAAAATAATTGTTGCTTTACCTTTTTTGATGCCATCGTTATAGAACATATTAACAAAAAACACCATGGTTAGGTGTTTTTGCACTTTAGCTTAGCTGTTGTTGCTGTCTTTGATGAGTTTTCGCAAGTCATACTTTTTCCCTGCTGCCTGCCATTTTTTAAGTGTTCTGAGTCCAGCTGTAGAAATTTTTAGGCGCATCATCTTACCTGTTGCTGGGTTGAGTAAGCGCTTGTTCTGGATATTAGCCTTAAATTTTCGCTTTGTTTTAACTTGAGAATGCGAGACATTTTGTCCAGACACAGTGCCTTTGCCGGTTATGGTGCAATTTCGTGACATATTGATGGAGATTTGCGATTTAGAGTTTGAGATTTTATTTGCTACAGGCCCTTTATTTAGAACACTTTTTTCTGTAACACTTTATTCTTCATTTACTTTTTTGGCTTTTCTTTGTAGATTGTATGCTTCTTAGCAATTGGATTGAATTTCTTCAATGCAAGTTTTACTGTGCGGAGTTTTTTGGTGTTTTTGTGCGCCCAGATCGTATGACCCTCTCCGACGCCGTCTTCATCTCCAGTAGAGACTAGACGTATTAGGTTATCTTGTGACATAAGTTAAAATTAGATAATTTTTGTACGTGGAGACTAGTATAACCTAGATCTTTCGTTTATGCAAGCTACTGTTCCTTTAAAAAAGGAAGTACTACTGATTTAGTAGTACTTCTATTTGAAGATCTTTCTTTATCTATTCAATGGTTGCGCGTAATCCATAGTGATCCGATGGTATTTGGATCCTCTGGACATTCATGATTTGCTTGCTATTTCCAAGCTGAAACATGTAGTCTACAATGACATCATCTGTTTTTTTACCATTTCGATGATGTTTTGCATTTAGTGTTGTTGTTATGTTTTCCGGAAGACAGTCTTTGAGTCCTGCTTTAGTGATCTGGACATATGCTGCATGGAGACCGGTCTTGTTTGGTGGGTATTTTGTGATGTTGAAATCACCTAAAACAACCCCTGACTTAAACTTCTTAAGGTATTTAAGCATTTTTTTAATACCTGCAGCCTGCCTTTTTGTAGATGCTCCTTTTGCAGTCCAAATACCATGCGTATTAAATATGTCAAGCTTTTTTTTTGCAAATGCAATTTGTGTGTGTAACAGTGACGATATCCCAACATCTTCATCATCTTTCCCTGTCTGCACAAAATCATTTAGCTTTGGGTGCATATACTCGTCGTATGCATAGACATCACAGTGTAGGATTGGATTTGTAGAAATTGTCCCGATGCCTTGGTTAAAATTATGGTATTGCTTTCCTCGGTATAAGCCGTTGAATGTGCACCGCTTTTCAAACTTCATGTGCCAATTTTGCTCACGACATATTTCTTGTAATATTTCCGGAGAGACTTCCTGCAATGCTAAGACACATAGTGGATGTTCTTGTAAAAAATCTTTTGCATTTGCAATGAATGCAGTTCCTAGTCTTCCTTTTTCTGCATTCATGGTTGCTACCACTACATTATTTGAAGACATAATTAACTCCTCATTGTTGTACTTTTGAAGCTTATCATCTGTGTAGGCCATGTCAATAAAAAATTTTAATCATCTTGACAGTGTGTATTTCTCCTATAATCTACTATTGTGGGTATACTCCCAAGTTCTTTATTGAGGTTTACATGATTTCACAGCCAAAATGGGTTTTTGTAGCAAAGATTATTTCCTTCATAAATTCTAGCTGGCCACAAGAGTGGGAAAGTATTAGCGCTTGTTTAGCAGATGCGCGAGGTGATTTTTTTTTCGTTTCTGGAGATGACTTGCAATTGCGCAGATTCACAGTAGCCGCGCAAAAAAAATTTGCAAATATGCCTTACTTAGTAGAAGATGATCTTTACGTGTCGCTGTTGACGATTGAGAGCACATTTTACAGTCTATGCCTATCAGCAATTAATAGAGAGGGATCTCCTGTTCACAGGTTAGACTTAGAAAATTTTGTGAATACACTTCCGCAAGCATATTTACAAAAATCAGTGCCTTTGTGATCAATTACGTCACCTAGATACAAATCTATGTGACGTCTTTTTATACTTAGGACTTCCTCACTTTGCACACTGCTCCTTTTATAAACACTCTTTTTTCTGACGACGTACGTCATCAGTACGCCTTAGAGAAAAAGGAGTATTTGTACCTCACATTGCACTAAAGTGAGGAAGTCCTTATATTGCTGTAGTTGCTGCATTTTTTGATCAAGTTGATTTTGTCACTTCCGCAGTGATCGCCTTATGATCACTGAGGCCATCTACGATCTCGACATTCACTACATCATAGTGCGCTGTGGTGAATAATCCATCAACGACGTAGGGCAAATCTCCCGCCTTGTGATAATTGCCATCGATTGTTGTCGTCACTTCTGCTGGGATGTTGTCTTTATACAAACTTGCTATTTTGGTGAAAACCTCTCTACCTCTTGGTGCATTGAAATCACCACAAAATACTAAATCTTCAATATTTGATAGTTTAGCAAGCATTTTTCTTAGGGCCTCTTTTTGACGTTCATCTGTTGCCCCATTTGGTGCAACAGGAAAGTGCGTAGTAGCAATCTGAAAATTCATACCTTCAGTGCGAAATGTGCTTACAATTATTCCTGCGTGTAGCTGTGCATAACCTTTTGGATGCAGCGGCAGTTCAGGCGTATCTTTGTAATATGGAAACTTATCTATGGCAAATGGTAGTTTTACGTAGATCATAGCAAGGCCTTGCACTTCATCTAAGTCCTCTTGTGGCTCTCCAGTGTATCTACACATTGGAAAAAACTCCGAGAAAAATTTCTTACCACTGATTACCTTTGTTAGTTTTGCTAAGTCTCTTTTGTAAACCTCTTGCAGACAAAATACTTCATATCCCTCATCTACTTTTTGTTTCAAAAATGGGATGACGCGATCAAGATGTCTGTCCTTTTCTATATTTAAAGAGACGATTTTCAATGACATTACTTTTTTTACGTGAATCAAATGAATTATTTAAGTATAGCAAAAAACATGGTTTTACTATGTTTTTTGCAGCTTAGCCCATCATTGCAATTTGACTATTTCTTTCGCGAGGCTTTGACACGATCATTTTCTGTAAGTGCCATTTTTCTTAGACGTACACTCTGTGGTGTGATTTCTAGATATTCATCCTCTACCATGACTTCCATGCCTTTTTCAATTGTCATGACCATATGCGGTGTGAGAGAAATATTTTCATCTGTACCGCTAGCGCGCATGTTGGTTAGCTGCTTTCCTTTGATCGGATTGACGGTCATTTCTTCTCCTTTGGCTGTGTTGCCGATTACCTGCCCTTCGTAAACCTGTGTAGATGGGCCGATATAGAGCGTACCACGACTCTGAAGGTTGGCCAGAGAAAATCCAAGAGCCTTTCCTGTTTCTCCTGAGATCATCGATCCAACGACACGCTTTTTAATCTCCCCGGCATGCTGTCGAAATTCTAGGAATCGACTTGAGAGAATACCCTCTCCTTTGGTATCGACAACAAATTCACTCCTGTAACCCAGGGCTCCTCGTGTAGGAATTTCAAAAAGCATTCGCACACCATCTGCTCCGTGTTTCATATCACTCATCACACCTTTTCTCTTTCCTAGTTTTTCGATGATGGCACCTGAATGTTCTTCAGGGACTGTGATCGTCAACTCTTCGTATGGCTCGCTTTTTACCCCATCGATGTCTTTGATAATCACTTTTGGTTGTGAGACCGCAAGCTCAAACCCCTCTCTGCGCATGTTCTCAAGAAGCACTGCGATGTGCATCTCGCCTCGCCCATATACGGTAAATGAATCAAAATCCACCCTCAATCCTACGTTAACTTCTAGCTCCTTTTCCAATCGTTCACGAATTTGTTCACGGGTGACAAATTTTCCTTCTTGACCAGCGAATGGTGAATCATTGACCAGGAATGTCAGAGAGATTGTGGGTTCGTCTACAGTAATTGCTGGGAGTGGTTGTGCTTGTGGATCTGCACATACCGTTTCACCAATGTCGATGTTTTCGATTCCTGCAAACATGACGATGTCACCTGCTTGTGCCTCATCTACTTCTGTACGCTGCACACCTTCAAACGTAAAGATTTTGATTACTTTTGCATTCCGTAAAACACCTTCAGGTGTTTTGATGTGGACTGAACCTACCTTGAGTACTCCTTCATAGACACGTGCTACTGCAAGTCTTCCTAAGAAGTTATCATAGGCAAGTGAAAAAGGTTGCAAACGCAGCGGTGCTTCGGTGTCATTTTTTGCTGGTTCGACATGGTCGAGGATAGCATCGAGAAGCGGTGTCATAGAATCGCTGTCGTCTTGTGGCTTGTTCTTCGCTATGCCATCACGTCCTATAGCGTAGATTGTTGGAAAATCTAGTTGTTCATCTGTTGCTCCCAAATCGAGAAACAATTCGTAAATCTCTTCTTCTACTTCGCCGAGCCGAGCTGCTGGTTTGTCGATCTTATTAATAACAACCATTGGATGGTGCCCAAGCTCTAGTGACTTCTTCAGTACAAATCTCGTCTGTGGCATGGGTCCCTCTTGTGCATCTACAACGAGCACAACGCTGTCGATCGATCGCAAAACACGTTCTACTTCTGAGCCAAAGTCAGCATGCCCTGGAGTGTCGACTATATTGATCTTGGTGTCTTTGTAGCGCACGGAAGTGTTTTTTGCGTAGATTGTGATACCGCGCTCTTTTTCAAGATCATTTGAATCCATAGAGACTTCTTCTGCAGCTGCTCCAGTTTGCTTCATTACAGCATCTGTAATTGTCGTCTTACCATGATCTACGTGTGCTATGATCGCAACATTTCTTATTTCCATTTTTTTGTAATACGTGTTAGTGATGATAATTTCCTGTATTACTCCTGTCTTTTTACAAGTCTCGATGAACTTTTTTGCGTTTTCTGAGGGAGTATTTTAAAACTTCCAGGAGATCAGGATTACCATGAGAAAGAAAAAGTACCACTGTGCGCGGCACTTATTCTCCTATCTATAGTCATATCTTAACGCACAGAAAGTCTTTTGTAAAGTTCTTTACTTTCATCTGTGAAATTCTTGATATACTTTTGTCTTTTTTTACATATTTTCTTAAGTGTATTGTGCAAAAAAACTGTAGAAACTCTTTTTCGCATTTTTGCTTTTACTTATGACGTTTTTCATTAAGTGCGTCTACGAGACACTGGAAATCCATACTCGCTGCGCAAGTTACTTGGTCTGCCCCGCCGTAGTAGACATAGAGTGTTTCGTCGATGATTACTTGCCCACAAGAAAAGACAGTTCCTGGTCTGAGGCCATTGTTTTCGTAGTCTGCCTCTGGCGTGAGAATTGGATAATCGAGACGTGATACTACTTCTCCTTTTTCAAGATCAAGCAATGCTGCACCGAGACGATACATACCATCATATTCTGAGATCGCGTGATAGATCAGCACCCACAGTCCTTCACCATGACCTTTGTCTATTTTTATCGGTGGTCCTGCAATGCCGATACGTATGCTATCCCATGTTTCTGGACGTGGACTCATGAGAATTTTACCACCTAAATATTTCCCTTCAGGAAATGTTAGTGAGTCAACGTAGTCGATCCAGATGTCGTTTCTGAGACGATGGAAGAAGAGGTACTTGCCGTTTATTTTTTCTTCTACAAGACAGGAGTTTTTGTCAAACTCTTCTGGTGGTGAAATAATCTGAGGTAAGTCCCACTGATCCCAATTACGTGCACGGAAATCGTCTACACTGATGGAGGAAAAGGCGACACGTGCATTATCATGCCCATTGTACGCAGTGTAGTTCAAGTAAA
Source organism: Minisyncoccota bacterium (assembly GCA_938044295.1). GTDB lineage: Bacteria > Patescibacteriota > Minisyncoccia > Moranbacterales > JAHDCW01. The sequence continues at coordinate 16,871 of CALIRC010000010.1, read as the reverse complement.
ATCGCTCTCCCATGCGTGTAATGCGAGCGTCTTCACAGCCAGAAAATCCTGGCTCATGTCGTACCTCTTCAGGCACACGAGGAATATAGATTGGTTCGGAAAGTTTTTCATCGATGTGAAATCCATCTGGACAAATAGCAAGTCCTACATATGATGTGTCATTTTCATCTTGTGCTCGGTAGAGGATGTACGTTTTTTCATCATCACGGATTGCTGTGGGGTTCAGCGTGTACTTAGATTCCCATCCATGCCCTTGTGGCTCGATAATTGGATTGCCTTCAAATCGCTCCAATTGCACTGGCAATGCGCCATCTCCTACAAAGTCCTCACACTTCTTGTGTCGCACCCTCTCAATAATTTCCTTACAAGACAGATCAGCGACAGCAACTGAATCATCAGCTGCACCATAGAAAAGATGGAGGTTATCCCCCTCTTTCAGCAGACCAGAAGGAAAAACGATATTTGGTACCATGCCATGATATTCATAGCTTTCTTGTGGTGTCATTACTGGTTTTGATGTGCGACCCACAATTCTTCTAGGATCATCTTTTTTAAGTAAAGCAGCGTCGATGCCAAAAATGGGATGATCAGTTTTGTACCCTCTGATGTATGAGTACATCAGGAGCCAGCCTTCGTCTGTTTTAACTGGCGGCGCACCTATTTCAATATGGTCGACGAGAGAGCGCTGCAAATGTACTGTGTGGGCATCGATTCTTTCAAGCCACTGATCCCAATAGTCTTTACTCCACATCTGTTCTATACGATCAAATGCAGCTACTGCAATGCGCACTGGCGGCTTGTCTGTGTTCATTGTGAGAATTGCATAGTACTTTCCGTCGATTTTTTCTGGAAATAGTGCCATTGCCTTGGAGTTGAAATGTGTGACCTGGTGTTTGGCTTCAATCGTCTTGAAGTCTTTCGTTACAGCCACACCGAGTTTGATGCCATCTGGTGAATGTGGGTAATCAGAGAGCGCTGTATAGATGATGTAATATGTGTCGTCAATTTTTGTCACACGCGGGTCTTCACAGCCAAATTTCTCCCATTCTTCTTCTGGAAAGATGAGTTGTGTGCGCTCTCCATTGAAGCTGCGATGATCTGCACTCTTAGTGTGGCCGATTGTCGAAAGCTCCATAAGTACACCATGATGTGTTTGTTCGTAAGACTGAGCTCTATACAACAAATGGTAGTTACCCTCATCATCTTTTACTGGACAGCCATTGAACACTGCCTGCGCTTCCCAGTGATGATCTCTATCTGGACCAAGAATAGGATTGTTGGGAAATCTTTTGACACGCATAGTTTTGTATTAGTGGTTATTTTTATTTGGCTAGCCTTCTGGTTCTGGTAGTAGTTATTATTCACTCTCTATTTTACCAGTTACTTTTAATTTTTCTAAAAATGTAGGGAGATCTGCTGTTGCGACACACGTAAACTCATCTGCGCCTCCATAATAGACGAATAGCGTGTTTTCTTTGATTGCTGCGCCGCATGGATAAATGATACCTGGCTTTGCTCCTTCGTTTTCGTAATGTGTTTCTGGTACGAGTACTGCGTCATTTGATCTATAAATTACTTTTGTTGGATCTTTTAGATCGAGGAGCATTGCACCAATTTTGTATCTGAGATCACTCCCCTTCCACTCTTGCCTCCCAGAGACGGCGCTATAGATTACAAGCCATCCATCTTTAGTCTTCATTGGTGGTGCGCCCATGGAGAACTTACCTGCATCCCACTGATCTTCACGTACTTTTATGCTTTCCTTACACTTTAGGAAGAATGATTTTCCATCAAAACGATCAAGGTCGTCGATGAAGTCAATATGAATATCTGGGAACACTCTGTGGAAAAATACATAGTGATTGTCGATTTTTTCTGGTAGCATCGATCCACTTTTTGACACGACACCTGGTGGAGATATGAGCACTGGTTTTGACCAGTTCCAGTTATGCGCGAGGAAATCAGTGATTGTAATCCAGGACATTGCAAGGCGTGGAGGTTGCCAACCGTTATATGCGACATATGTGAGATAAATCCTATCTCCCATGCGATTTAGACGCGGGTCTTCGCACCCACCCCATGCTCCACCACCAGACATGAACGGTGACCAATTTTTGTGGTCTACCTTATTTTGTGGTTTGAGGGCACCTTCAAATATTTCCCTCGGTACATATGCTGGATGATCTAAACGTTTTGTAATGTTTATACCATCTTCACTCTGCGCATAGCCCAGCACTGACACATCACCATCGCCAATCGCTCTATAGAGTATGTGAAAAACACCGTTGACAAAAATTGCTGCTGGATTGAATGCTGCTTTTGATTCCCACACATGTTCTTTCTTTGGCGCCATGATTGGATTAGCATCAGACCGCTCGAGTTGAGGTAGTTCTTCTTTTTTCCACTTTTTTTCTTTTGCTTTGTGCGCAATGTCGAGACGTGATCCTTTAAACTGATGATAGAAAAGTTGCAGTGTATCATCTGCTGATTGCCAATATGCCACAAAAGCATCGTCGAGCGTGACCATCGCGAAAGGGTGGAGGAGTTTCTCTCCATCATCGTGCACTTTATGGAGATTTCTCTTACTCTTCCACAGAACTTTGCGCGGATTGTCTCTCTGAAAAAGTGCAGCTTTGAGCTTATAAGCCTGAGCTGACTCAGCTCCAACATGTAATGCTTCGTAGTAAATGAGAAAAATCCCTTCATCAAGGATTTTAATGTCTGCTATAATGTATTCTTTTCCCTCTTTTGCACTGCCAATCACATCTGGTGCTTCTTCATACCAGTGCATAAGATTGTCCGATGCAAGGAGGCTAATTGTCTTTCCGCCAGCGTACATCATGAGATGATCCTTGAATGTATATTCTGGGATCACCTTTGCATTGGTTTTTTCTTCTGAGACAACTGTCATCTTCTCCCAGTTAATCAAGTCTGTTGACTGCGCGAGGAGAAGTGACTTCTGCGATGCTTTACTTGCTTGGTATGTTAAGTAATAGTAGTCATCGTGGGAAGATACATGAAAATGTGAGCAGGTTTCCAGCGTATCGATTGGGAGATTTACACTGCTTATCCGCGCCTGGGAGCTGTGTGGTACGAAAACACGTCCGTCACTACTGGACTGAACGATAAACGTATCTGCAGGATTGTTTTTGTCGGCAACAAAACTGTAAACGCGTCCGTTTACTCGCGATGCACCTAAACCACGAAATTTATTTTTCATTTTCGTTTTCTTGTTTCAACCAAAAGGTATGTGTATATTCTTATTGTAAAACAGGCTCCATGAAAAAACAAATTTTTTATGAGTGTTTTATAATACTTATCAACAGATTTATCTTTTGATCTTAGCTATATCAAACCTTCGAGAGAACTGAGGTAAGGTTTTATCAAGATTGGTACTAGAACCACAGCAAGAATCAGTGGCAAAACAAATGTTACGATTGTTGCGATAAATGACCACAGGAAGAATTGTTTAATTTTGTGCACCTCTTTTCCTATGCTTTCTAATTTAGCATCTTGGGCGTCGAGTCGTTTTTTGAGTTCTTGCGCGTCCATTGGATTCTCTTATTTATACAATGATTTCATATCATCTAATGATTCTGGTGTGATTTTACTTGCGTTACCTGCAGTGCCAAATTCTTTGTAACGTTGGATACAGATTGCTTTCATAGCTTCTTTCGCTTGTTTTAAATATTTCCGGGGATCAAACTGTTCTGGCGCATCGTGGAAGTATTTGCGTATGGCTCCAGTTGAGGCCATGCGAAGATCAGTGTCTACATTTACTTTTCTCACACCATGCTCAATACCTTCTTGAATTTCTTCTACTGGTACACCATAGGTTTGTGGCATTGCACCACCATGATCGTTAATTGTTTTAAGCCAATCTTGTGGCACACTTGATGAGCCGTGCATGACGAGATGTGTCTGTGGCAGTGCTTCGTGTATTTCTTTTAGCCTGTCAATCCGCAGCACCTTACCCGTTGGTGGTTTTTTGAATTTGTAGGCACCATGTGACGTACCGATGGCGATGGCGAGTGCATCTACGCCTGTCTCTTGTGCGAAATCTCTCGCTTGCTCCACGCTTGTCAGAAGCATATCTTCATTGAGCTCACCTTCGGCGCCTACTCCGTCTTCTTTGCCAGCAATAAGCGTTTCGAGTGAACCTAGAACACCAATCTCTCCCTCTACACTAGCACCGCGTTTGTGTGCGTACTCTACTACCTCTTTCGTTACTTTTACATTGTATTGTTCGGTTGATGGTGTTTTGTGATCTGGCATGAGTGATCCATCCATCATTGCTGATGAAAATCCGAGATCGATTGCGCTTTTGCACATTTCTGGTGAGAGTCCATGGTCTTGATGCGTGCATACAGGGATATGCGGATATGTTTCTATTGCTGCACGCATGAGTCCCGTAAGAAATTCATTCCCTGCATAATCCCTCGCTCCTGAAGAAGCTGCCATGATTACAGGTGCATCACATTCATCAGCTGCCTCCATAACAGCTTGTACTTGCTCGAGGTTATTCACGTTGAATGCTGGTACTGCATAGGTTTCTTTTGCTGCGTGATCTAGTAATTGTCTGAGTGTTATTAGAGACATATATCATTGTATTATAAATTTAGTGATCCTGTACACCGCGCAATATTATTCTAACACTATTTCTCGGTAGATTTTACCTGCTCCCCCACAGCATGTGTGTAGACGCGGTTTTTGAAAAAAAATACAAGGAGAGTTGCGATTGTCGCAAACCCACCAAGCGGTAGCCAGAGATCATCTCTGATGCCAAACTGTACCTTGCTATTCAACCAGAGAAGGATGCCATACTGTATGTTTTGCGTTCACAACTTTCCTATCGATATTACTTTAGGAAGTAAAAAGAAGGAGGTGAGTGAGAACGAGCAAAGTTTCGTTCATCACTCACCTGTGGCGTTTTTCGATCCTTAGCATACTGACTTGCTATAAGGTCCTTGACGCTTATGAGGTGACAATTATTTTGGCCATTGCCTGGCACACGAACACAAATTGTACGAATCATTCTATAACACGCGATTCCTGTGACTTCCATATGACACTGAGGTCATGCGAAGTGCAGGGCGCATTCTTTTTACATACAAACCAGTTCTCTTTTTTGTATCACTGACTGTATGCAATACATTTTATTCTCTCCGGGCTTATTGGCAATTATACTTACTTTGTACTTATAAGTACCTATGGATTGATCAATGGTTCTTTTTGTATCTTTTCACAATTACCATCTGCCTGATCTTTCTCCTCTTGCGCTAGGCGCGTATGGCAGTTTAGATATTGCACTGAGTCTGCAATCTCATACTACATGTCGTAAGTTGTATTGCTTCGCCATACTTTACGTTACATAACTTTTTGTTTTACTTTTTAACGTACTCTTCCAGTACATAATGCTCCCTAAATATCCTTTATAAGCTTCGACTACCACTCCCCCTTTTTTAATGGATAGAACAATATGTACTTAGACAATAAAAAAATGAGCAAAATGCTCATTTAGAATTTTCTTCTTCTGTACTTTTGAAGATGTTTTTTCTAATCAAACATTTTCACCCAGTTCTTTATCGTAAGATCATTATAGCAGCTCTCTTAGAAAAAGTCAACCCTTCATTTTTTCCTGTAAGATGTGTCACATTTTCTTATAGTGATGTAATAGCAATATAAATCTTTACCCTCTTTATTATAATCTCTCTACTTTTAAGTATTTTAAAAACAAAACACGCCCATGTGGACGAGTTTTGAAATTTGCATACAAAGATGATAACATCTATTGCTTATGCGTCTTCTGGTTTTTCTTTGTCTAGTTTGTCGAGTCCAAGTTTTTTTACACCCCAGTAGACAAACGCTGCAATGACGATGAAGTTGATCAGTACGGTTAATACAGCTCCGTAACTCAACACAGCCTCACCTCCGAGAGATAGATCCATTGCATCGAGGTTTGTATCACCGAGTGCGATTCCTATCAGCGGATTGAGAATGTTCTCAACGATTGACGCAACAAGATCAGACACAGCTCCACCGAGGATGAAGCCAACTGCGAGACCGACTACACCTTGCTCTGCTAAAAAATTTTTGAATCCTTCCATAATGTGTGCACCCCCTTTCATTTAAGATTTATAAGCATTCCATATTTGCTTTTACGAGTATTATTGTAACATAAATAAAAATGATGATCTATTTTACATGAGTGCTCAGTATTTAAAAACTGCGTAATATTTTCATACGCAGTCTTACCGTGTGTACTCATTCTTACTTACTTTATCGAAATCATACACTCACTTTTTTGCAAAATCAAACAGTCCTATTATTTTCTCTAGCCTCGATAACCTCTAAGACTATTTCTACAACTTTAGGCAGGTATACACATTCATTCACCGTTCTCGTATAGGAATTTGTCAGTTTTCTTGTCACACTATCCAATTGCACGATCATATCCTCTACTTGTGAAGATCGATCTTTATGACTCACTGTTAGCACAAAAACGATTGCCCCAAAATCATTGCACGTGACCTCTATAGCACACCTGTATCCCCACTCACCCACTGTTTCCCAGTCTTTGTAGTGCAAAATCCTATTGCTGATATTCTTACCTGCATTTATCCTTTCCTTGCGATCGTCGGAAAAATGTAGAAATTCTGAAGAATGTCCATGGATAGAGCGACAACATCCAATAATCCTGTTCAAATCTTGATCTGACACATTTTCCCAACTATGCACATTCAGACAGCAATATAAAGCATTTGGTTTCTTCTTCTTCAATTCTTTTGCTACAGCACCTACTGCTTGCTTGCTGCACTGCAAACCAGAGTTTTTAAGTGCACGAAGACCTCTCAATGAAAATTTATTAGGTTTAAAACACAATTGCACTTTTTCATCCTTTAAATGCTTCAAGGCATACTTCCAAAAATCTACATCTTTCATGGTTTACCCTCCTCGTAGAACGATCATATAAACCCTATCAAACTATATTTATTTCATCAAGGCTTTCTCAATGCATTTTTCTTTCTGTATGTGCATTAGTGTCCTTTGTCGTCGTATCCGAGCCAATACAAGATTCTGAGCAGTATTGCTGCACACTTTTCTCTTATGTAGTCTCGTATTTTTCCCATAGTATTTTTATATTAACACAAAACAGGCTACAGAGGCCTGTTTTGTGTGCTTTACATCTATCGATTCTGGTAACTTACCATACACTTTTGACTCGGGTATTTTTTGGCATATTTTTTTGTGACTGTTGTGTCTTTTTTACTTATTCTGATTGTGTTGTTCCTCTGGTATGTGTGCGATGGTGACCTTTTTTTCCATGCCCTGATTTCTCAAACCCTAGCTCTTTCATGATTACTTTTGCTTCTTCGTGTTTGCCTTGAGCTCTGAGCTCGTTCACCTCTACAAGTTTGGTAAATTTTTCTGCGCTGTCAATCTTTTCACTGAATTTTCCGCCATTTATAGCCTCGCGAAATGCAGTATAGTCATTTGCTTCTATAGCTGCTTTTGCTGCTGGATTTTTCTTTCCGCGGTGACCGTGACCATCGAGACCGAGCTCTTGCTTGATCGCTTTTGCTCCTTCGAGATCTCCTGCTTCTCTTAGTACATGCGCTTCGATGACTTTATCAAATTTCTCTTGGGTATCAATTTTTTCAATGATTTTTGTGTCTTTTGCAGCTTCCATGAAGGCATTGTAATTTTTGGCTTCAAATGCCGCTTTTACTGCTTGTCGCGTCTCTGGGTTGTTCCCGAGATGTGCATTTGCGATTCCTGTAGTTGCCAAAGATACAACACCTAGAGCACCACCAATCATCACGCGTTTTCTATACTTTTTACGATCTTTTGCAATTTTTGGATTTTTTACTTTTTTGTTCATATATTAGCTTATTTACTTAAGATGTGACCTCAGGACATAAAAGATGATACTTGAGGTCTTCCATCATTTCGCTCGCGTAGCGATTTGAGTATTTCAGTATCCTTCTTGTGTCCACACTCTCTAGTACGTTGTTCTTAGATTTTTCTTTCACCTCAACTTTCGCTTACATATCAGCTTTATGATTATAGGACTTACGTATTTGGTGTACTTTATCGTTAAAACCTACGTTTTTCCTCACCATAATTAGACTATGGCTCGTGAAAGCCTTGATTTAGCCTAGAATTATATTCGCGTGCGTAAGTCCAATACTATATACATACATCCGCGGACAAATTACTTGACTTTTTCTTTGAAATATACTATTATATTTTCAGCTTGGATTCCAAGTTTTTTTCCTTCTTTCACCAGGAGTACAGTATGTACCTTACAAATAAGTCGAATCGATATGATGGAGACCTCTCTGATCTCTTGAAATTACTCCCCTTTTCTTCTTTTTCTTCACGTGTGTTAATTGCAGTACTTACCTTTTTATTCCTTCTAGGAATAGTTATATCGCAGCCCAAATCAAACGAAGAATTAGTTGAAAATGCAACGAACGCTATGACACGTTTGATTGCGGAAAAAACTCTTTCTGATGAGTATGTATGGCTCATATTGTCTAACTGGCGTACTGATGTCATCGGCTCTATAGAAGATGATGTCTTTTGTAAGGCGATTCTTGGGAAATATTCTTATGGATGCCGCTTTCAGGTGATGAGCAAAGTAAGCACAGTTTTGCAAGCGCAATTAGAAGCATCTTCTGCTTCACTTGAGGGGCATTTTCGAGCATTTTATAGTGACCCTCAGGAGCTTCGCCGTTTGTATGCTGCAAAAAAAAATGTAATGCTCAAGGCTTTTCATTCAAAGGAATTTAGTCTTCGTACAATCCGTTACCAGCAATTAGAAGCAGCGGTAGTTGGCATGCATGCATTTGTTGCAGAAGGCAAAACCTATGACTTGCACTACGCATTTCTTTATGCTGAGCATTTAGAGAATGATACGAGACATCTTAAAAGAATGCTGCATGAAGCTTTTGAATATCGCGGTATTGACGGAAATATTGATATCGCACTTAAGAGTCTCAGTTTCGTCGCTAGACGTGCTGACCCAAAAGAGGGTGGTCGTGAGCTTGCAAAAGCGTACTATGAAATTGCAAATGATTTTTTTACTGCAATTGGTGCAGTGCGGGGTCATTAAACAAGTACTTTTTATTATTTGTCGTCCGTTGTGTGTATTTCACAACGGACGAAAACCTTTCCAGCGGAAAGGTTTTTTTTAATACTGCAATGTCTTTTTTTCTCTTAACATCTTGCGGATGTGTTTGCGGATTTTTTCGAAGTTGCGGATATCATGAGCGTGGAAGGCGCCTTTTTCTGCTGGTTTTCCTATGATCAGCAGTTTAGAGCCTACTTGTACAAGCTCGTATTTTTCTTGCGGCAATTCGTGTGTATAGATAGTGAGCTCTTTTTCTTTCTCAGGATGGACGATTATGAAGTGTTCTCTGTTTACGCTACCATCTGTATGGACTGATTGCACAACACCCATGACACGGCCTTTTTTTGGCCTGTGCATAGCTCCGTTTTTGCGTTTTTCTAGTGTTTGGTAGAGTTTCGGTGCTTTTTTACCAAGGATCTGGTCGGTCATTTTTGAGACTTTGCATAGGTGTAAGAGAGACCCTAAGACTATACTTGCTAAGAGAATTACCAACGAAACTTTGATGGCAGAATGCTTGTACGTGCCTTTGGTTCTTGAAAAGATGAAATCTGCTGTCATGAGAAAAACAATAAATGAGACAAGCCACAGAAATGGAAAAAACTGCATTAAATAGCCTAGGTGACTTTCCCCCATGAATGCACGGAGTTCCCATGGGGATCCAGTAATGATAAAGATAATGATACTGACGCTCAGACTTCCTACTAATAGCAGTCCAATACCCGTTGCCCACAGAAAGAGATTTTTTAACGTAAAATACCACCGCGGTTTTGGTGCGACTTTCTTCTGAGTGATCTCATCCATTACGCGTGTGCAGAGATCTGTTTCATTTTGTGGATTCTTCTTACTCATGCTTTTTCATCTGGAAATAAATCATTGTTTCGCTTGTCTGACATTTTTATAAATTGCTTTTTGGCGCGTGAGAGATACGTCGCTACGGTACCCATGGGTTTTTTTATAATATCTGCTATTTCTTCGTAGCTTTTCTCTTCCATGAATCTCAGAACAAGCACATTTCTGTATTTTTCATCCATTTCTGCGAAGATCGTAGTGATGTTTTTTATGAGGTACTGCTGATTGACAATTCGCGCAAGATCTTCGTCTGATGCGATACGTCCTAAGAAATCCGTATCTACTTCTATAGCATTTCCCTCCGGTCTGACTTTTGCCTTGCGCCAACCACTAATTGTTTGGTTGTGAACGATTCTGTAGATCCATGAAGAGAAGGATAACCGCGTGTCGAAGTTGTTGATGTTTTGGTAGGCTTTTAGGAAGCTTTCTTGCAGCAGATCTTCTGCTACCTCTCTTGTGACATTACTTTTACGCAAAATGTATGTCATCAGTTTTTTTTCATATCTTTGCATCAGTATCCCAAAAACTTCCGGATTTTCCGAAACGGTGCGAGCAAGCTCTTCGTCTGTCGCATCCTGAGGTTTTCCGCTCCCCGGATCCGATAATTCCCCCTTCATCGCAGTTTTAATTTTTTTTAGATTATTATCCTTACATTATACTACGCCTGTAACATACTTTTCTTTCAGTGGATTTCATTTTTTCTTGACGAGAGTAAAAAATCATGCTATAATGGTTTTATTACTGGAAATACAAATGGGTGAGCAACCACTAGTTGGTTGGCTCATTTTTTGTTTCTCCTTGGAATATGTGACGTGCTATTACTTGTCAAATTACGATGACTTTACCACCGTATAAAATACAATATAAGAAGTATCTAGATCGCTTTTGTGAGAAGTTCTTTGTTTTTGCACTTCTTTTTTTTAATCGCCTGCGAACCTCTCGTTCTTACCTTTTTGTCGCTCCTGCGCATCGCGCGTACCGCTCCTACCTTGGACGTATGGCACAGAATAAGCTTTTTGCGTACGCACTTATCATTGTGCCCATTAGTACGCTTGGTGCACCCCTCCACACGCCGGTTGATTTTTCTACGAAGCCCCTCCTTGGAGGCGCACAATATTCGGAGACTGCTTCCGCACAACTTCCTCCTCATACAGTTTCTGATGCGCGCCTTGTGTCAGATACAGAAATTGTTTTTATTTTCGATGCACCAGTCAATAGCGAATCTGTCCACGTCGATATCTACCCTAGCCACCCTATTGAAACAAAATGGGATGATACATTCCACACTCTCTCGATTTCCCCTCATACAACGTGGGCGCCTGGTACTCACTACAGTATTGCGCTAACACTTGGCGATTCTGATGGCCCCTCAACGTTTTATAGTTTCCGCTCTGATGGGTATCCGCAAATTACTGCTCAAGAACCGAATGCTGATGTAAAAGACTTTGTTATCGAGAATGGAAAATCATTTGATGTTATCTTAGATCGTAGTGTTGAGAGTTTTGACTTTCGGATTGTAGGAAGAGACCTTCTCCCTCTTGAGCAAGAACTTATACCCTCTGAGCGAGTATTGCGCGCGACCATTAAAGGCGTTACAGAAACTGCAAAGGTTATGGACTTTATCGTCTATGCAAAGCAAAAAGAGCAATCTAATGCATATTTCTATCCTATAGGTAAGGTTACATTCGAGGCGCGCCTCCCACAGCCTACCATCTGGCCAAAAGAAGCGCAGGAGCGCACTACACTTGCCGTTGAACGTGTCATACCGAAAGTTACCGAAGGGAAGTACATTGACATAGATCTCAATGCTCGCCTCACCACCCTCTTTGAAGATGGCGTTGCAGTCAAGAGTTTTGTGAATTCCCCTGGCGCAAAAGAGACACCTACACTTACCGGTACATTTAAAGTTGAAAATAAAGGCCTCCGTCCAATCTCACGCTCATTTGGTGTCTACCTCCCCTACTGGATGGCATTTACCCCTGATGGTCTCTACGGTATCCATGATCTTGTTGAATGGCCGGCTAATCACCCTGATTTCCCAAACTCGCCAGGTGGTGGAAAAGAATCAATTGCAAGTATCGATGCGGCCGTTTCTCCAGGGTGTGTGCGACATGACTCTGAAAACTCTGCTGAACTCTATGCTTGGGCTGACGTTGGTACACCGATTATTATATATTAATTATCTCATCTATATCAAAAACCACCTATAATAGGTGGTTTTTGATATGTGATCTGTAAAATCGTATACTATACTGTTACAACGAAATCGATATAGCTTCTTAGCATAACAGAAACTGCTGTTGCAAAAACTGCAAAGAGTACCATATTATGTGCTGAGTCTTCTTTCATATTTTTGTTTTTTGAGGTTTTTCCTCTTTTTTAATGATTTTAGTATACCACATTTCTACTAAAAAACCACAACTTTTTGACTGCGAGATATTAACAGGCTAAAAAACCACCTTAACGGTGGTTTTTTATACGAGAATCTCTCGTGCATTCAGTTGATTTTTTGAAATCTTTAGAATTTCCCAAGACACCTTAATTCCTCTGCTAGAAGGTAGTAGAATGTTACACGATTTTTTGTTCGATCGTCTTTCATTCTTTCGCATACTGCATCTGTTGCAGCCTTTGCTTTTTCATCATTTGCATCTACACCACACTTTTTTTCAATGAAGTTCTTACGAACAGTCTGTAGCTCTTTCTCATCACTACAGGAAACGAGCATTGCATCACGCCGACCCAGGACAGGAGCGAGGTTTTTCACGATTGTCGCAACCACATCTTCATTTACACTATCCGTGTACTTTGCCACGTCTACGACGTACTTTGCTATATCAGCCATATGATTAGACTTTATATGCGATTTACCAGTTTAGTATACCACAAGATTTCCTGCGAAAAAAAGCGATTTTTTTCTTTTACTCTTCCTTTTTACAATGATCACATAGTTCACCTGCCTCATGTTTTGCACCAAAAGCACGCCATGCTTTGTCTAGTGGGGCAATTTTTATAAACACTATAAGATCAAGTAATCGCCGCACCCACCACCCAATACGTCCGTACATGTTTAATGAACCAACAGATGCACCTGCCCACCCTGGACCTACTGGGACGGCGTAGAGTACACCTCGTGGCTTGTATGGCGAAAGTGCTCGTCCTGATAACGTACGGCTAATTGCGTCTGCTATATATGCACCGTCGTAGAGTGCTGTTTGTGCCATGCCAGAGTACGTGGTTTGTGCTACATCACCTGCCATAAAAATGTTTTTGTGCCCCTGGGCATGTAAGTGTTTACATACCACTGCCTTGCGCCCTCTCCCGAGTGTAAAGCCAGCCTCTTCGATGAGGGCATTTGCACGTACACCCGCTGTCCATATGACAGTTTTTGCAGCAATTTTGGATTCCATATTCTTTCCCTTTAGCAGTACTCCCTGCGCTTCACTTTCTGTAATTGCTGTATCTGTCATGACGTTGATACCAAGATCTTGGAGACGTCTGTGCATTTTTTTTGCGAATTCTTCAGGCATTAATCCTAGTATGCGATTCTGCGCCTCTACGAGGTCCACATGTACATTACTTGGATCATTCCCGTGCATAGTAGAGAGTTTTTTTGCATACTCTACTAATTCCCCTGCAACTTCGACGCCTGTAGCACCACCCCCAACAACGACAAAGTTTGTACCGCATGTTTCTTTGCCTTCTTTGCTGTGTGCGCAACTCTCTATTGCTTCTATGATGTGATTTTTGAGTCCAATTGCACGATCGATGCTTTTCATGCCATGTGCATTTTCACGGAGTCCAGGAATACCGAAATAGATGGTCTGTGCTCCAAGGGCTATTACGAGTGTATCGTATCTATATGTGGATCCACTTGCACCCTTTACCTGATTCTTTTTCTTCTCGATCTTGGTTACTGTATCGTGGATAATATCGACTTTTTGTGTATCGATAATTTCTCTTAGTGGAAAACATACTTCTAGTGGCGTATTTCCAGCAGCCACACGGTAGAGTGCTCCGTGATACTCAAAGTGCTCGCGGTTACTTACGATTCTAATTTGCGTGCCTTCTGGTAAGTGCTGTTTCGAGAGTTTTTGTGCGCATTTAACACCAGCGAAGCCACCACCAATAATAAGGATCTTATGTTCGTTTTTCATCTGTTTTTTTATTTTTTTTATTCTATCATGATTGTAATCAAAACTGTAGCTTTTCATTACTAGCATTGTTCACGTTCTTACTACTCCTTGACAATCATAGTGCTGATTGATAGTGTTTCTATACTATTGTCATCTATGTTACTTTAACGATGGTAGTGTTCTTTTTTTCGTGGAGCTTGTCTTATGTCATTGATATATTACCTCCTTCCGCTTGTACTTTCTGTGCTAGCTTTTTTCCTGCCCATTACAGGTGCTGAAAAGTATCTTGTTGCACTTTTGTGTGTTTTAATCTCGACATACATTAACCTATGGACGGCTAAATATACTTTTAGCGCAATTCGTGCAGAAATTTTGCAGTTGTTTTCTTTTTATTTAGACAAAGAAAAAAAATGAGAAATGACTGATGTGTAGACAGGTGGCAATATTGCTACCTGTTTTTCTTAGGGCTTACGCACTTGGTGTACTTTTTCGTGAAAAGCTTCGATTTTGCCTAAAATTACACTCACGTGTGTAAGTCCTATTTCTATGAAAAACTCTCATCCTATCGTACAATAGATCTATAATACAGTTGTGAGATTTATGCATACTACATATCAAACTGATTTAGCAGTGATGCAGTCTCATCAATACAAAATAATATGAAAATTACTTTTTATGGTGCTGCGGGTGGTGTTACAGGTAGTAAGCATGTGATAGAACATGATGGGAAGCGCATTCTCTTGGAATGTGGTATGCATCAAGGGCATTTTAAGGAGTCTCATGACCGGAACAAAGAACTTCCTTTTTCTGCTACGGATATCGATGCTGTGATTCTTTCACATGCGCATATCGACCATTCTGGCCTTTTGCCTGTACTTGTAAAGCATGGTTATCGTGGACCGATCTATACGACTGCAGGTACTGCAGAACTTCTTAACCCTCTCCTGTATGATGCAGCACACATTCAGCAGGAAGATGCACTTTTCTGGGCAGCGCGGGCAAAAGAAGATCCAAATATTATTGCGTTGGATCCACTGTACTCACGTGATGATGTACATGAATGTCTTTCACTTCTTTCACCACAAGAACGAAATCATACCTTTCGTGTAGCAGATGTTGCTGATGTTACATTTTACAATGCCGGCCACATCCTTGGGAGCTCACAGATACACATCACTATCGGCGATAAACATATTGGATTTACTGGTGATTTAGGGCCGCGAAATCGTAAAATTCTTCATGAGTCAGATCCTATTCCAGAGGCGGATGTGCTTATTACTGAAAGTACTTATGGTGGTCGCCTGCACAAAGAGTCAAGTAGTGCTCGCGCTGAGCTTCAAAAAGTTATTGCAGATACACATAGCCGCAAAGGTAAAATTATTATTCCTAGCTTTGCGCTTGAGCGCACACAAGAAATTCTCTACGATTTGCATCACCTCTACAATCAGAAAAAAATTCCACGTTTACCTGTTTTTGTTGATAGCCCGCTTGCGACAAATTTTACTGAAATTTTTAGTGATCACTTAGCTGATTTCGATGAAGAAACACATGCTTTTTTTGTTGACAAAGGTAAAAATCCCTTTTCTTTCAAGGGTCTCACACATACTGCGAGCAAGCGCGAAAGTATGAAGCTTAACGCCTTTGATAAGCCTTGTATAATTATTGCTGGTTCTGGTATGTGCGAGGCAGGTCGCGTAAAACATCACCTCAAGCACCATATTGATGACGCTCGTAATACGATTCTCATCGTCGGATATCAAGCAGAACATACACTTGGTCGTAGGATCGTTGAGGGTGAGAGCCCTGTTCGTATTCTAGGGAAACAAAAAGATGTGAAGGCTCATGTAGTCTCTATACGTACTTACAGTGCTCATGCTGATCAAAGAGATTTGATCAATAATATTCTCGCTACAAAAAATGTGAAGGATGTTGTTCTTGTCCATGGAGATGGTGAGCAAGCAGAGCTCCTGAAGGTAAAGATTGCTGAAGAAGGGCATCCATGGAATGTGATCATCCCTCAAGCAAATGACATTATGGAACTTTAAATTTCTTTACTGCCTATCTTATCCTTTGGTTCTTTTTTCTGTGAATACTTACTTTACTGTTTCTAACTCTTGTGATTTTTCTTATTCTCCTCGTCCAGTCCCTTCTTGATCTTCAGGCAATGGGAGTGGCTCGCCTGCATCCTGGGTAATGTCTGTATCTTCTTCAGGCAATGGGAGTGGCTCTCCATTTCTTTCTTGGATGTTGTTTATGACTTGTTGTTCTGCAGATTCCTGCGTTGTGCCCGGGAGTAGTACTTCTTTTACTTCTTCTGCTTGATCTTTTTGATTGATCATATAGAGGATGAATGCAGCTAAAGCAGCACATATTAGTAGTAGAAAGCCGTATTTGAGATAACGCATAGAGGATTGCTTAGCATTTAATATGCTCATTGTACCAGAGTCAGTTCTTTTATCAAAAAAATTTGTTCTTAATAACCTTTTTTATCCTACCCCTTGACAACCCCTGTCAGTATGCTATAATACCTACATAAAAGAAACGGGTCTCTTTGTTTCCAATCATGTATCACCTCTTTTGAGGACATGGTTACAAACAAAGAATCCGTTTTCTTTTTTTAATTAACACAGCCCTTCGGGGCGCAAAAACAAAAAGATGACTGAAGAAAAATGTGTCTCTTGTGGGTGTGATTGTATGCCTGCAGACGTAACAAACGATGATGCTTCTACTGTAGATGAGCATCATGAAAGTGA
>CALIRC010000009.1 GCA_938044295.1 Minisyncoccota bacterium | reverse complement strand
AACGTGACTAAAAGCACTTACAAACATACTATCGCACAAAAGAATCATTGACAAACTTATAATTTATGTTATAATGTAATTACATAATAAAATTCAATCACATAGTAGATTGAAAACGAAGTACTTTGATATTTGGGGTCTCCAAAAAACAAATTTTTGAGGAAACAAGAATGAAAAATACAATAGATTTTGGTATCGCACCAATTCCAGTGGCATACCCACTTAAAAAAAATACCAGAAAGTTTTTTTGTAAAAAAAGAATAATTGCACATACAAAAAAAATTGCAACGTGCATTGTCTTTATTGCTTTCGCTCTTTATCTCTGGTCAAATGGGGCAAAAAGTGATGCAATGACCAAGAATTGGTTGGTTCAAACAAACCCGCCATGCTGTACACAATAAATCTATTCAACAAGCCGATCTTTTACACTACATCAGTAGATAGTGAAGGGTCGGCTAAAAAATTGCCAAAAATGACATTTTTTGGTACTATAAATAAACAAAAGAGCGAGTAATCGCAAATTCAAACACCGCATTTATCCATCCTTTATCTATACTTATGCGCCTGATTATCAACCTACCAGCCTACAATGAAGCTGCAAAAATTGAATCCACCATTAAGAGTATCCCACGCACATTCGATACTGTAACTGAAGTACTCATACAAGTCATCGATGACGGATCATCAGATGACACTAGAGCGCGTGCGCGCAAAGCAGGAGCAGATATCATCATTTCTCACGGATCAAACCGTGGACTTGGTAAAATGTTCCAAACCATGCGTACGAGCGCTTTAGAAAATGGCGCAGACATTCTCGTAAACATTGATGCCGATGGACAATTCAACCCAAATGACATTGAAAAAATCATTGAACCAATCATCGCAGGGCGAGCTGACATGGTACTGGCTGATCGGTTTGCACATCACGAAGCAAAGAACATCCCGTACCTAAAAGACCGTCTCAATCGCCTCGGCGCGTGTTTTGTGCGTTGTGCACTTGGCTACCCTGTCACTGATCTTACCTGTGGCTTCCGAGCGCACAACAGAGAAACACTTCTACGTCTCGGTGATCCACTTGGATTCACCTACACTCAAGAAACGATCATCGACGCAATAGGTAAAGGACTCCGTCTCGAATGGGTACCAGTACAAGTAACCTACTTTACTAAGCGCAAATCCCGCGTCGTCAAAACAATCTGGAGCTATGTCAACAACTCTACACGCATCATCATCCGCGCAGTGCGCGATATCAGACCGATGAAGTTCTTTGGTCTGCCTGGCTTGATTTGCATATTTTTTTCCGCAATCTTTTTTACAATTTTTCTCTTTAAATACTTCCCAGAAATGCAAGTTACACCACACAGAAACTCCCTGATCGCTACAGCAACATTTTTTCTCATAGGCTTTCAGTTTATCGTCCTAGCACTGGTCGCGGACATGATCAAAAATTCTCGCAAAACCACAGAAGAAACACTCTACCATCTAAGAAAGCAGCGGTATGAAAAAAGAGAAAAGCAAAACTGATGGCAAACAATAGCATACTATGAGTACACTAAAAATCCTCTTCGTTTCACGTGCATATCCACCGATCATAGGTGGCATTGAAAATCAAAATGCAGGCATAGCAAAAGCACTAAAAAAAGCAACAGACACAAAGATCATCGCCAACACAAAAGGTAAATCATTCCTACCGTTTTTTATACCTTATGTTTGCATAAAAATTCTCTTCACCCTCCCCCGCTATGACGTACTCCTCATCGGAGATGGCGTTTTAGCGCCAGTAGCGCGTTTAGCAAAGTGGTTTTTCCCGAAAAAAAAATATGCAAGCATCATCCATGGACTCGACATTACCTATAGCGAAAAACCTGGTATTTTTGGCCAGCTCTACAAAAACATCAATATCCCAGCGCTAAAAAAGCTCGACAAACTCATCATGGTAGGCAGATACACTGTATCAGAAGCCCTAAAGGCAGGCATACCAGAGAATCGCTGCACATTTATCCCAAATGGATTTGCACCAGAAGAATTCGCCAAAAAATGGCACAGATCAGATCTGGAAAAACACATCCAAACTGATCTCACAGGAAAAAAAGTGCTCCTACGCATTGGAAGATTTGTAGAACACAAAGGCGTGCCATGGTTTATTGAGAATGTAATGCCAACTCTACCAAAAGATATCGTATTAATCGCAGCAGGTGGACGCGTGACATCAGCCTTTGGAGACGCAGATGCCTTTGAAAAAGCTAGAGCGCTAATCAAAAAAAACGACCTCAGCAAACGTGTTTTTCTTTTAGAAAATTGTAAATGGGAAGAGATTTGCATGCTGTACGCTACTGCAGATCTCTACATTTCACCCAACATCACAGTAACTGGATCTGCTGAGGGCTTTGGCATAAACGCAATTGAAGCTGCAGCATCTAAAACGACTGTCCTGAGCGCAGATCTCCAGGGATTGAAAGACGCGATCCACGAAGGGAGAAATGGCTTTCTTGTAGAACACGAAAACGCAGCTAAGTGGCAGCAAAAAATCAAAGAACTATTGAGTCCATCATTTGATCGCGACCATTTTGGACGTACTGCTGCAATATACACCAAAGAGCAATTTGCATGGGAAAAAATCAGTGAAAAGTATCTCCATGAGTTCAGTAAATTAAAGTAAGTCGTCAAAAAGTCGACATATAAAAAAAGAGGTTTTTTGTATACTCTAACATGCTATAATCCTAGTCATGATCGACTTTTTCCTACAACAATTACTATTTTTTAGTGCTATAGCACTCACTCTGATCGGACCAGGTTTTTTTGTGCTTTCAGCAGCTTTCCATAGAAAAATAACAAACTTTGAAAAAATAGTTTTTGCAATACCTATAAGTTTCACACTTTCTACATTGATCTTATTAGCTATTTTCTACTGTGGTTTTACTCTTGACCGGATTACCGTATTTTGCACACTCCTGAGCACAAATATTATTTTGTGGATGTTCGCATATTTTAAAAGGACACAACAAAAAAAGGAAAAACCAGAAAAAAACAAATCACTTTTCACAAAAAAGAAACATCTTCTTATTTTTTTACTTCTCAGCTTACTGATGATTGCCATCAAAGGCACCTATCTAACCAATACAATCTTCCCAACATCGACAGATCTCGGACATCATATGTTCTGGGTACAAAAAATTGTTGATACTGGAGAAATTCCCATCTACGAGAAAACAATTGTCAGTGCAAACGACGAAAAAAACGCATCGACAAGTAGTGCATCTTTCACTGGCCTAAGCAAAATTCCAGACTTCATTATTGGCGAACACGTTATACTCGCAGCAATCAGCTTACTCAGCACGCTCTCTGTCGTAAGCGCTTTCCCTTCCCTTGTACTATTCATCATTCACCTAAGTGCTATCTATGGACTCTTTTTCCTAGCGCAGAAATTGTGCAAAAATACACCCTTCGGTGCACAAGCTGCTCTCTGGTGTTTTGCTCTCATAGGACCGCTCTATGCCATTTCAGGCGCACAGGCAAAATTTGTCAGTGGCGGTGTTGTGGGAAACATCTTTGGTAACATGCTTATCGTAAGTGCACTATACTTTCTCTACTGCGCACTCACGCAAAAATCACGCAGTGCTTTCGGAATTTTTATCCTTTTGGTCACAGGAGTCATCTACACACATCATCTCTCCACATTTATCTTAGGCTACATCCTCGTAGCACTACTTATTACATTCCTTATTCTCAATGTAAAATCAATTTCAAAAGAACATAAGGTCTGGCTAAATCTGATCTTCTCCCCTCTCAATCTCGCTATCCTTATGGGAAGTATCATTACAATGCTATTCATACATACACCGAGCTACTTAAATCCAGAAACCATCTCATCT
>CALIRC010000008.1 GCA_938044295.1 Minisyncoccota bacterium | reverse complement strand
TTCTTTGGGATCTCTATGATTACGTTCACTTCTTGAGGAACATTTTTCCCACGTGAAACATCATGCCATAAGTTCATAGTATTGTAATTATACGATTGTTGAATAATTCTGAGTATATCCCACATTTTTTCAGAGGTCAATCACAGATTCTCTCACATATCAAACAGCTCTATCTATCAGGTCACAAGACAAACACAGAATATTTCGCAGTAGAAAATGATTCTGTTATCGAGACGAGTGCAAATGAGTACAAGAACAGAAAACTATTAAAAAATGTTTAAAATCTTAGAGCTACAGCGTCCTAAGAGCTAAGTAGAAATAACGTTCGAACAAGGTGATATTGAAAAGATGGAAAAAAATAAAGAAGCCCTACATGCTAACGAAACATGCAGGGCTTTTGCCGATTATCGGCTAACCATTTGAGTTATTCGACTGTGACAGCTTGTTGAGCATTGCCGCCGACAATCCAATTTCTGCACTAGCAGCAGTATGTATGAAAAAATCACGAAGACTACGAATTTACACAAGGAAAACAAGGTACGTATATTCGAGAAAAATAATATTGACAAAAAAGCAAATATATAATATAATAATAATGCAATTAGTAGTTTTACATCAAATTCAATAACCCAAAGGGGCAATCATGGTAAATGAAAGTGATCCGTTAACAATATCAGATCAAAAACATAGATTTACAGCTTTAGCGAGTTTGGCAAAACACAGCACCTTTTCGAAGGTATTCAATTTCTTTTTCGAAGGAAAGATTGAGCGACCAAAGCTTGCGCAAATTTTTATTGCTCTTGCACTCTTTTTCTATGTATTACCAGAAGTGATCTTCGGATCTGCTTACCAGTTGGAAAAGACCGAGCAGGGAGTCGAACTCTTCCTTGGAAAATATCATCGCACAACCGGCCATGGTGGCCTGCATTTCAAATTTCCATTTTTGACAACAGTTAAAAAGGTGGAGACATCACAGCCGTATGTCCTTGAAATCGGATTTCGTGTAGAAGGTCATGATGATGGTGTTGCACCAAAAGCATCATTTGCACCAGAAAACGTCATTACGATAACAAATGATCATAACTTGGTGGATATCGATTATGCTGTACGTTACGAAATCACAGACCCATACAAGTATTTGTATTCGGTGAGATCTCCTCGCAAACTACATTCATTTTTAGCACAGACGTGTATGCGCACAACCGTTGGCAGTAACTCGTTTGATGATGTAGTGACAGATGGTCGTCAGAAAGTTGAGATTGACGCGACAAATTGTCTTAGGAATATATCCGCAGAGTTAGACTATGGCATAAGCGTAAATGGAACCTATCTGATCCAAGATGCAGTCTCACCATCTGCAGAAGTGCGCGATGCATTTGTGAGGGTTTCCAAGGCAACTGACATCCGAAAGGATAAGATTAATAAAGGTCAAAAGTATGCAAATGAAGCAATTCCTGAAGCTCGCGGCAAAGCAGAAGCAACGTTAAACCGCGCTCGTGCTTACGCAATTCAACGAGTTAATGAGGCAAAAGGTTTGGTAGCAGAATATAACGCAGCACGAGAAGTGTATGAAGACTCACCTGAGATTACGAAAAAACGTTTACTGCTAGAAGCTCAAAATGAAATCTTCAAACAAGCAGGTACGAAAATCATTGTTGATGGCAACAATTCGTCATCCATACTAAAACTATTCAATATGAAGGAGGCTCAATAATGATCTCAACCTATACAAAAAAGAATGCTTTAATTATTTTGATTGCAATTGTAATAATGCTGCTTTCAAACTCAGTATTTATTGTTAAAGAGGGAGAAGGGGCAGTCGTCTATGTTTTTGGAGAAGCAAGGAAAGAGATTGTAGAAAAAGGTCCTCACTTCCGCCTACCGATCATCGGTGATCATCAAATCATCGATATGAAAGGTGTAATACTGGATACTGATGAGCGTGACTCACTAACAAAAGCGAAAGATAAGATTACAACTGATGGATATGCTCTAATGCACGTCCAGCACCCAATGAAATTTGTCTTGAAAACGTCAGACGGCAAAATTGCCACCGGACTTCGTCGACTCGACGAAACGGCATATTCTGTCTTTCAGCGTGTAATAGCGACTAATACTTTTGAGCAGACAGTCTCCACCAAAAGGGAGGGGGTGATGCGTGAAATTCAAACAGATATTGCTGACGCTGCTGGCGAGTTCGGTATGAATGTTACACTAGCTGGTATGAATGTTGTCTCAGTACCTAAGGAAAGCTGGGAACTACTTTTTGGTCAAATGATATCGGAGCGTGAAAAGGTTGCAGCTGGAATCATATCCGAGGGTGTTGAGGCAGCAAAAAAGATTACATCTCATGCTAATTTGACTGTTTCTGAGCTATTAACAGATGCAGAGCGAGAAGGAAAAGAGATCATGGCTGCTGCCGACAAAGAGGCAGGTGATCTCTACAATACTGCCTACAATGCCGATAAGGATTTCTACGTATTTTATCAGGGTCTCGACACAGCAAAACAAATCTTTGATGGACGAAACAATGATTCAAAGTTTTTCCTAAGTGGCAATGAGGTGTTCTTGAAGGAGCTACTAAGTTCAGAGTAAAAAAAGCTAGGAAATCCTAGTGAATCACCATAAGCCGTGACATGTAAAATGTCGCGGCTTATTTATCTAAAAAAACAACCTAGGCAAAATAGTACTGCAAAATCTCCACTGTACCACCAGCATATGGTTTTTTAGAGATATAACCATCTCTCTCTTTAACTAACCTCTTAATATGATCATCAGCATTTGAGGGACATCCGACATAACGCACAACGTTCATAGCCTCAATATCATTTATACTATCCCTGATATACAGAATATCTGTCAGACTAACATTGAGACGACTTGCTATTAGTGCAATACCCTTATCCTTCGTGATACCTTTTGGGATCACCTCAATGCAGTGTCCATGATTGATAAATGTAACATCTTCATCAGAGAGTTCAGCGACAACAGCCTCATAACAGTCATTGATTGACACCTCCTCCGGCGGTTGCACACTTATTGGTACTAGCTTCAACTCAATCTTCTCTACCTCTTTTAGTGTTTTTAATCGATCAATATACCCAGACCGAATCTTCGCAAATTGATCTGCATCACCAAGGTCTGGATGGATTTCTTGATGCATAAGACCTTGAGATGGATCATAAAATACTACGCCATTTTCGCAGACGTGCATCATCTGCTGATTTTCCAAATTACACAACATCACAACCGCATCCACAAATGGCTGTGGTCTTCCGGTGCATAAAGAGAAATTGAGATTCTTCTTATGGATATACTCTCGTAAGGCTAAAATTTCAGTGATGTTTTGCTGTGGATGCATAATACACCCATCGATATCAGAAATAACATGCGTTGGCTTTTGCTGCATATATGCTTTAATCAATAATTAACTCAATAGTAGCATAGTGTGATCTCGCATCCCCAATCATCAAAAAATACTACTGAAGTGATGTTTGAAGTGTAATTTTCATTTGAGTCAGATAGTACATGACATTTGAACTGCCGTAGCGCACTAGTAAAAACTATAAATGAAAGTCCTGCATCAGTAGTTAGCAGTACGGGACAAAAGGACAAAAATTTTATTAGTCGGAAGCTGTATATACTGACAAACTGAAATTTTCTCTGAATAGAAATAATAGGATGCAAGTGCAGCCTCAAGAAAAAAAGCTACACGCGCAGTGTTTTTGAATAAATGGGAGAAGAATAAGAATCAGATCAAATCAAATACATATGCAGGAGAGTGGGGAAGGTGTCTGTCAGTTATTCTTAACCAATATATACGTCTCTACATGAGTAAAATAACTACCAAAGGACTCGTACCAAGTTATGAGGATAAATTAAATAAGCAAGGAGAGAGGACAAAAAATCATAGGATAAAAATGCAGAGATCCTATTACTACTTATTCTTTAAGCTTACATAAATCACCTTCAATCCCATATATAGCGTAAAAACAACCACAAAAATAGCTACAGTTTCTATGTCAAATCGATAGATGCGCGTACTACCATATGGAGTAAATGTGTTGATCAAAAAAAGGAAGCCTATAATAACTACAGCATCTAACAATCGCAACGACTTCAAGGTCACCCAGGAAGATCTATATCTGTAAAATAAGTACACCAAAATAATCAAAATAAAAATGCCATAGGTGGGGATAAGTTGAGAGTCCATAAGGGTATGCAAAAAAAATTACATTTATACAAAAATCATACCACGTCCAGTCCAATTTCACTGCTCCAATATCAAAAAAGTTATTCTCGTATCTCGCATCGGTCACCGAATAGAATCAACGACAGGTCTCACTCCAGAGAAAAGTCAGAAAGACTTAAGCTTCCTAAAGGATCGCATTAGACATTACCTAGATTCTGAAAGAGAAGGCTAACGTAACAATTATTGTATCCCAATTTTATATCCACAGTCACCAAAAAACAACGCAGAAAATGATGTTTTATTTCAGAATTATCGAGTAACACTCGAAACTTCTGCGCTTACTGAGACATACTAATTGTCTGTATCACTTCATCAACTTTCTTTGAGTCATATTGAAAATTTCAAATGAGAACACAAAAAAACACCATACTTGATGGTGTGCTTTTGTGAGACGACAGATACCAATCATTGAGTAAATGCCGTCAGTTTGATAGTTGAGAGTTATTATTCTGGACGTAATTTTCCATCATATGAAATACGAGGAAATGTAAACTCACCAAAGTTTTCATCGAGATGATCAGTGATGAGAGTAAACATACCCTCTTCCACTTGCTTCTCGTCATATAACATCGTGTGTCCTAGGATTTGTGACATTTGACCCAGAAGGACGATCAAGCGAGCATCATGATCAGTGACGGTACGCCAGAATAGAAGAATGATGCCACTCAAATCTTCATGATGAGCGGACATCACCTGAAAACCATCAATATTGCGGGGTTGCTGTGATTCTGCCTCAAACTCATTACTTACTTCTGCCAAGCTTAACTGACGAAGTTTGCTAGTCGCTACTTTTCCCTCTAAAACCTCAAGACCAGTTGCAAACTTTATAACTAAATAATCCGAGTCAAGGGTAATTTGCATTTCACCTATCCTCGTGGGGGACTGATCTGTTGGTGAGAAACCTACATAGTGTCCAAAATAATTATTAATCGTGGAAACTTCAGGGTCATTCTCGTTTGCTGAGGCGGTATTTGCGTGTAGTTCCGTTTCTGTGGTAGAAGTCAATACCGGATTGGTTGATGCGCAACCACCTAATAAAGCCAGCACCAGAATCACGTAAATCAATTTCATTTCATATACTCCAAATTTGTGAAATAGTATTTTCAAGATATTGCGTGCAACCAGAGAATAGTAGTTCAAGATTGCAACAGAATTGCCCAACGGTAGAGCGCTTCTGTACAATCTTGAAATATCAACTCAAATGTGAAATGTGCTAATTACGAAATAATTGATATTTCATAGTACCTCAACATAACATTTTCAAATAAAAAGTCAATAAAACTATTAAATTTCCTAATTAAAATCCTGTGGTTTTCATTCTCCCACGAGGAATATACTTTTCACCAGCTGCTCGCCTTTGGCGGGACACTTTCCTCGTTTGATATGCATCCAGTTAAAAATTACAAAAGCTCCAACATTTACTTGTCAGAGCTTTTGTAATTTTGAGCCAAGTAGTGAACGATGTTCAAACTGTGCTTTATGGAAAATGTATACAAAGATTTACAATTTAGAAATCAAGCCAACCTACAATTAAATCGGCTACCTCAGCAGGTGTTTTCTTGCTGGTATCAATAATTCTAAATCCTCTTTCTTTTGCTACCTCACGAAACTTAGCAGAAACCCACAAATTATCTTCAATAAACTTCTCAGTGGTTTTACCAGTCGTTCGTTTTAATTCAACAAGACTTTCTGAAGTTTGGTATCTTTGCGTCAGCCTTTCTATAATCACCTCTGAACTTCCATCCATTAAACATACTTCTACTTTCACATGAGGAATACTTGACATCGCATACTCAATATCAGTTATCTTCATAAAGCCACATACAATTGTAACCACATTAACCTCAGCATTTTGATTTGCAACCTCTAACCAGTGAATTGTTTCAGTTTCTCTCCAACTCTTATCTGCATTATCTGGTACACCTCTCTCATCGAAATCATGTACTGCGTATTTTGTTGAATCTAGTCTTTTGATGATTTCAGGAATAACCGTGCTTTTCCCAATACCATTTACACCTGTAACAATAAATATTTTCTTTTGCATATTATGATTATACCAAACATAAATAATATTTTCACAGTTCGAACCTGGCTAAATATTCCTATCTCTAGTCAAAATACTCGAACCAAAAAAACTGCTATAGTTAGCAGTTTCTAGGGTGTTATTTTCATCTGAGCGAGTGATGGGAATCGAACCCACGTCACCAGCTTGGAAGGCTGGGGTAATAGCCACTATACGACACTCGCGAAATACAATTTTAAAAAAATAATTTTCCTGCGCGCAGTCTCGGATCATCGATCAGTGCATGATTCGATAGAATCCAAGTAATCATTAGTATAGATGACAGCTATAGATGTGTCAAACAAAAAAACACCCCGAAAGGGTGGTTCCATGTCGGGATACTGGGACTCGAACCCAGACTAAAACGTCCCAAACGTCTCGTGCTAGCCATTACACTATATCCCGCACAAACACGTAAGCATTGCTATCGGAAATGACAGGCATTTACGTTAGTATGTAACATGATTTACTGCGACTGACTACCATCATACAGCAATGAAGAATATTTTCAAGGGCAGGGAAGTGGTGGAGTACCAGAACACAAAAGATCTATAAGCGAGAAAAACCCAGAAATCAATAGACCAAAAAAGGCGACTTTGATATACTAAGAAGTATTATGAAAGCAACACAAGATTCGTCACTCCGTTTACGCAAAACGATCGAGGTTATACTCATCGTCATTGTGATTTTCCTTGCAAATCTCTTTTGCTTCAGTGTTGGACTAAAAAGTGTAGATTTGAAATCTGTAATTATTGCACTGATAGTCACCTACGTAATTGTAAATTATTGGGAACATCACATTACGCAAAAAACCAAACAAGTCAAAAAAACCAGAAGCACATAGTGAGTCTCGGGCAAAGAGTGAAATATTTTGACGATAAAAACAGTAGTATAAGTAACAGGGTAAAAATTCCACGAATCGTGGTATTTTTTTGTCCCTCTCTATACTTATAAGCTAAGTCATACGCATTGTGCAATCAGATGTTTCTACAATCAAAGACCGTCTCAATATTGTCGATATCGTCGGGGAGTACGTCCGCCTCACAAAGGCTGGTGCTAACCACAAAGCATGCTGCCCATTTCATGAGGAAAAAACACCATCGTTTATCGTAACTGAAGAGAGAGGATCATACCATTGCTTTGGCTGTGGCAAGGGCGGTGATGTAATCGCATTTATTATGGAGATTGAAGCGATGGACTTTCCAGAAGCACTCAAGTTGCTAGGAGATCGCGCTGGCGTTGAGCTGCAAAAATACTCACCCCAACAAAAAAAAGCACAAGACAAAAAAGCGCGACTATTTGATGCAACAGCACTGAGCGTACGTTTCTACGAAAAGCAGCTCTGGGAAAGCACAGGTGGAAAAAAAGCACTAGACTACATGCATAAGCGCGGGATTTCTGATGCAGTGATGCGCACATTTCAGATTGGCTACGCTCCAGATGGATGGCATCATAGTGAGAAGTTTCTCACAGGAAAAGGCTATAGTGAAAATGAGCTGGCAGTAGCAGGGCTGCTTATTCAAAAAGATCCAAATCGTGGTACGCCAGGATACTATGATCGCTTTCGTAGTCGCATAATGTTTCCCATAGCAGACGTCCTAGGCCGGACAATAGGATTTAGCGCGCGAGAATTGCC
>CALIRC010000007.1 GCA_938044295.1 Minisyncoccota bacterium | reverse complement strand
CCTGGGGCTACTGTATTGTCGGCATCGTTATGGGCTTTGGTGAGGGCTAAGACGGGTTCTAATACCACGCCGACAGTGTGATCAGCTGTGGCTGGAGCATCATCTGTGGTATCAAGTGTGGTGTCAAAGATTGTCGGGCCGAGTGTACCGAATGCTTCGTTTGTATATGTACCAGCATTTGCGGGTATAATTGCATCAAAAGTGAGTGTAGTAGATGTTCCTGCTGGTACTAGAAAGAGTTGATTCCACTCCAAAAGTGAACTAGTAATTGTTGGGTCACTGATTGCTGTACCGTCGTACTCAGCACTACCTGGAACGTAAGTGACTGCGGCAGGCGATGATGGTAGTGTGTCGTCAATTCCATCGAGTGTTACGTCTTGTGGACCAGTGGTATTGTCGATTGTAATCGAATATGTGATAGTTCCTCCTGCTGTGGAGTTTGTGGGTGATACGGATTTAGTAACAGTTATAGAATTTGCTGCAGGATTGAACGGTTGTATGAGTGTGCTGTAGTCTGAAGTATGCTTGACTTGATTTCCGCTTTGAATGTAGTTGACAGGATAGACAGTTGTAGGCCCAGAAGTTACACAAGTAATTTTAAAATGATAGGTAATTGCATAGGTAACTTTTTTTCCAGCAAACAGAGGACCTTCCCAGAATTCTACATCAGTGAAAGATGCGGTGACATCTCCTGAAAAATCTGCAGTTGTAGTATAGAGCTCGTAGCAATCAGCAGGCCAGTCTGGTAGAGCTGCTCCTGTTGTAGCGAAGATGCCGTCTGAGCCAATTTTTCCACTTTCTCCTTCAATAGAAACTGTAGCAAAGCCACCAACGTATCCGTCGTTTGTTGTAGCGACAATAACTTGATTTGCATTTGCTTGTATGGTGTCTTCCACTGCATCGATTGTAGCGCTTTGATCACAGCTTAATGTCCCACTGGACGATGGATCGCCTTCGTAGAGGTTTATAGTGTGGTTTTCTGGGGCTGAAGTTGTTGTTCCAGCTGTGAGGTAGAAATAGACCTCTACGGATTCTCCATCTGCGAGCGGGCCAACATGGTAGAGACCATCTTCGTTTGTTGCAAGACCAATTTGGGGACCAGAAAATCCTGCAATCTCCACCCAGAGGTCTGTAAAATCACTGCCGCTATTGTTTGTAATTGTGTAGTGGAAATACATGCTGTCAAATCCCTCTGTAAAGTCTGTATAAAAGAGTGGACTGGACACAAGCGAGACGTCAATCGTACTTGCACTACAGGCAGCAGCGTGTACAGTATTGCTTTGAGAAAAGAAAACAGCACTAAATACTAATAGTGTTACAGCTGTGTTAAAAAGTGTTTTTTTTATTTTTTGGGGAATGGAGTGAACCATTTTTTTTATTCACTGAAATTGATACAATCATTTTTTATGATGATTCATCAGTTGTTATTAGTGCGCAATCGGAGAAATTTTCTCGAAACATTTTTTTACTGTAGTTGTATCATTTAAATACCCCCCCTAGTATCATTTGCATCACCTAGCTTATTAATATGTTTTTTGTCTTTTGGCTATTATAAATTATATCATAAAAATTGCTTGTATTTTTTTTGCAGAGACATCTATTATAGACATTAGATTAGCCTTGCGATTGTCGCTTCGTTATTAATCACTTTGGCTATGTGGAATCCTTGTGAAACAGTCTTTTTTGTCGTCCCGGCTCACATTATTACCACTTGATGTGTTATTTGTATTTAAACCGATCGGGCATTTGTGTGCCACCTGGGCTGACTGTTCTTTCATTTCTGAGACTTTTTGGATTATAGGACTTTGTGGGTAGTATTTATCTTCTTCTCCTACGAACCATCCAATGCCTTCGTATGCCCAGTCGGGATCGTTTTTTTCGATATTTTCTTTTTCTGTATCGGATGAAGTGTAGAAATGACTTTCATTTTTTTCACTGTAAAAGCGGTAGACTGCCTTACCATAGGCACGGACTCGAAATGACTCTCCTTCATATGTCCAGTTGGAATCGTTTGCTATGATAAAATCCTTTTCTTCTTGAGATGCTGTGTAAAAATGGCGTTTTAATTTTTGACTCCAGAATCGGTGTACAGGAATATCATCCTCTTTGTCTGATACAGTGTATGCTACCCCTTCATACTTCCACTCATTATTCAGAGTAAGCGCTTGTTTTTCTCCAGTGCTCTGTGTGTAGAAATGTCCACCGTTTTTTTCACTGTAGAAGCGGTGCAGATCTGCAGCCTGCACTGTCGGTGCAAGTGTGAATAGTGCAGCAAGAATAAAAGAAAGTGCGTATTTCATATGGATGTATTTTACATTATGTGTTTATTATAACTTATTCTTGTTTTTATTAAAGTATTTGCCACTTACTCTCATCTTCGTATATTTTCACTATAGCTTTTTGCTGCTTTTTCGATGTATTTTCATATTTAACTCACTGTGTGGGCATATCGCATAGAGTGATCTGTTGTCTAGATTGTGTTTTTCTGCAGATGGTATAATGTGAGTTATTTCCCTATTATACTCTTCTTAGAGAAAATTGGCTTTTAATAGATCATTATGAAGTTTGAACAAGTTCCCTCTTCGCTGCCAACAGAACATGAACCGCCTCCTATTGATCCTTGTGTAGAACTTTCTTCTTCTGCGGAGCAAGAATCACAGATTGATACTGCTGCAGTGACAGAGATTCTCACGCATGCAGGTGCAGATAAAGCTCTTCTTCGCCTCCTTAAAAATCCTGATGCTTATCAATTTACTCCAGGTGTAGCGAAGCTTCTGAAAAATTTCTATAGCTTAAAAGAGTATGATCAAACAGTTCCGGAATACAGACACTTAGCTCGTTTTCATCATGAAGGCGATGTGTTTATGCATGTATTGAAGGTGCTACGCGCTATTAATACGCCGGAAGTTCTTTCACTTGTACGTGAAGTCTATCATCTCGAAGATGATGTTTCTGATACTGCTACTGTAGAGCATTTCTTCGTAGAAAACGGCATGACACTTGGTTGGGCAATTCTCCTTCATGATAATGGTAAAAGGGCGACATGGCTTGGTGCTTATGATGAAAATCATCAGCCCTTGGGTCACTATCAATTTCATGGTCATGGTGAAGCCTCTGCTAAAGAGTTTCAAGAAGAACTCCTTGCTCAATTGGAATTCACATCTGATCAAGCCCAAGAAATTACTCTCCTCATCAAAGATCACATGCTTATGCATAAGATCATGCGTAGTGTAGATCAATTGACTGACGACGATAAAAATAAAATTCTTTCTCACCCACACAAAGAGAAGCTCCTGTGGCTTGCCCTCCTAGACTCTATAGGTAATTATTCGCGCCCTTCCACAGAATCTACTGTATCTGGCGACGCACTCCCTCGTCACCTGGGATACCACGCCCCCGCGAAACAGCAAAGAAATGCTAAAATCATGGCTTTTCAAAAGGCGCGAAAAATGCTTGAAGAGGCCTCTAACTTTTCTTCATAAGTATTGGCGCGTTCTTTTTTTTAAAGTGTGATCTGTGTTGTGTTTATTTATCTTTCACTTTCATGTACTCATTTCTACTCATATATGTTCTGGGGTCGGCCACCTCCTCGAGAAATGTTTGGCCGTTTAGGTGTCCGATTTCGTGCAAGATGACCCGCGCAAGTAATCCCTCTGCTTTCACTGTAAAGACTTCGCCATATTCATTATATGCTTTTACTGTGACTTTTTGAGATCGCTTCACTGGCGCAAACAAACCTGCTTCAGCGACAGAGCCACAGCCCTCATAGATCCACACCTTTTTCTTAGACTGCCAGATTATTCCTGGATTTATGAAAACCCTAACCGGATCATCTTTTTTTCTGCGTATTTTTGTCTTGCGGATTTCTGTGACAAACACTCTCGCGTTTATGCCGATTTGATTAGCTGCTATGCCGATGAGGTCGTGATGGCGCATAGCTACCGTAAGATCTTTTATGATCTTTTTTGTTTTGGGTGATTGCACATCTTTCACTGCTTTCAATTTCGTGTGTATCAGCTTGTTGCCGATTTGTGTCAC
>CALIRC010000006.1 GCA_938044295.1 Minisyncoccota bacterium | reverse complement strand
CTACTACACATGTAATCATATTAATCGAGTCTTTGAGAGAATTAATAGAGGTGAATGAAACCTCAACTGACTTAATTTGTAGTTTTAATACTAGACTCTGCGCTATTACGTAGAGTCTTTTAATTTAAAAAGTAAACTAGAGATAATCTATTATTTAACAGCTAGGGAAGAGCATGTCTTATTTTTTTAATGCATACCATGCTTTATGATGTTCCTGCATTTCAAGAGGTTTCAATAGTGAGGATAACTGACGAGTATCGTAAATTGCCAAGTGAGCTAGAAGTTATAGAAAAGGTAATTGAGTTCCTGCGGTGAAAATGTAGGTTTAGTCACGGTTAAATGACCGTGGCTTTTTATTTAGGCAGTGATATACTTATCGTAATAAATTATGAATCATTAATTATGTATGATTTCGTATGTGATACTTTCTGTCTTTTACGTGTAGCTTTCTTTTTTATATTTTTACTGACACTGGCTATTTTAGTTGGAATTGAAATTTTCATGTTATACAAAGGTAGCACTCTATTTAGGAATATACTTATTCAGAATTCCGTGCTCTTAGTATTGAGTATAGTTATGGGATTACTCATAACTTTAGATGTTATTGATACTGTATCTCAATTGCAAGTATTTCTTTATTTTGCTTATGCGGTTACATTGATAAATTTGATTCATATATTTAGAGTTATTAAGCTGGTGAAGAGCAAGAAATAGTATGATTATAATTTTTGTCATAAGAGAGCACATTGTCACGATTCAAAATTAATCATTTTTTTATATAGTAAAATTAAGCTGTAATATATTTAGTATAATAATATGATTCTGCCTGATGATGCTGCAAGCTCACTCGGACTTACCGTGATCACTGGCTTTTCTTTTATAGTGCTCTTTGCGTTTCATGTCGTAGCACTACTATACGCATTGTATAAAAAGTATCATCATAAAAAATCACTCTTTTTTAAGGCTAATCTTTTGTCACTTTTAGTAATGGCGTCCATTATCTCTATCTTCTCTTTTAGGCTGCTCAACCTCCAGAATAATGCAGTTGTAATTATTTTATATATCACCATAATTGCTCAAATTCTCATTTTGTCACCCTATACGGTTTGCTTATTCTTCAAAAGGTAATTATTCTCCAACAGAACAATCGCTATTAATTAAATACATTAGAATGTACTATTGCAGAGCATTTTTATGCTGGTCACGTTTCTCAAAAGTGAAGAGGCTGGAGATGAGGGATTCACTCGATGCTGAGCTTATGAGTATAAACTTCGTATTCTCAATCTTAGTAATTTAAAAACGATCCCATACTGAGTTGTTTTTTGTTTGTTGGGGATGAGGGATTTACCCATCCGCTACGCTACTGGGCATAAACTTCGAATTCTTCTACTCAACTAGCAAAACAAAAATACCCTCACGGGTGTCCTTGTTTTGCTAGCTGGGGATGAGGGATTCGAACCCCCGAATGCATGGACCAGAACCATGTGCCTTACCACTTGGCGAATCCCCAGTATAATATTGATCTACAAAATGTTAAATTTGTCACTTACCATGCATGAGCATGGACCGCTGTTGTTGAGGAAGCATGCGCCTTACCACTTGGCGAATCCCCAGTATAATATCGATCTACAAAATGTTAAAGTTGTCACTTACCGTGCATGAGCATGGACCGCTATTGTTGGAGAAGCATGTGCCTGTGCGACTTGGCGAATCCTCACTGTGTCTATGCTGAGAACCAGACCTATGTATGCGTAATGGACCTCTGTTTCTTTGTGGATTCTTGTTATATCAGAGTCATGCATTCTGCTGAAATCTGCTATATTTACTTTTTGCGTAACTGGTTTCATGCTCTGTAGATCAATTATACATAAGTGTTACTAATTATCAAGTTTGCTATTGACAAGGTTGAGATGCGGTGTACTATTATGACAACATGAAATGGGAGGTATCACTATGATACATCAAACAGAGATCGGATCTGTGCTTCCGCTGCCTTCGGAAGCTGAGTTCCTTGCACAAATAGTAGAAGAAAAATTTTCATTCAAAATGATAGGGCAGATCGGTTATGCTTTTCATTTTGCCGCTAGAGAACATCTAGGGCAAAAACGACTATCGACTGGACAGATTTACCTGGTGCATCCAGTAAAAATTGCCTCTAAAGCAATTGACATTCTGGAAAATACCAAGAAAATCTACACGCTTCACGGTGTAACACTAGCTCTTTTGCATGATGTTCCAGAGCTTTATAATTTTGATAGACATCTTATGAGAGCCAAGGCGATTGAGTGTGAGGAGTATGCTCAGGTTTATGGCTTAGCTGAGATGCTTATGAGTGTTTCACGCCTCAAGGGTGAAGATTATGGCTATTCTTTAGCAAATGTTTTAGAGGGTAGGTGGATTTGCTCTTTGGTAAAACTAATAGACCTTGTGGAAAATTCTTCTGATCTGATTCATACTCCAAATGTTGATCAGCGCATTTTGAAGTATAGAACACATGTTCTGAGTCCTGGAGGTTTTGTAGACCAGTGCGAAAAAAAATTACCACCGAACTTTAGATGGGTTGTTCCTCAAGTGCGGCAATCAATTGAATTTTCACTTAATGTCGCAATTGCATCCCAGGAGGTAAAAACTGCTTAAGCTGTCTCTTATGAGAGACAGCTTTTTACATCTCTGGTTGTTTGCGTAGATTTTGCTATAGTGAATAGGTAATCTCATAAATTTTTTTATGTATATACTTTACTATAAGCCGACTTGTCCGTACTGTATAAAGGTTCTTAATTTTGCAAAGGACGCTGGCATAGAATTTGCACTCAAAGATATAAATGACGAGGAAATCCGTGCAGAGCTTGTCGAGCGTGGCGGTAAGGCGATGGTACCGTATTTGGTAGACGAAAAGTCTGGTACAGAGATGTATGAATCAGATGATATCATTGCTTATCTCAGTACGCAGGCTTAATCAAATATTCTACTATGAATGCATACTAAGCAATGTAATTGTCAAAACTCTTGTATTGCTTGAGTGTTTGGTTTTTGTGGAATGTTTGTAGATGATATTTCCACTAGTAGGTATGATATTTTGAAATTTGGTGTGATCTGCTGAAACGTGTCTATATGATAAAAAATTGTGATCAATCAACTTTTTCTGTAGAGGGTGTTTTTGCACTTTATAAGCCGCTTGGTATTACATCACAGAGAGCTGTGCAGATTGTGAAACGCTGGGCGCAAGCAGAGTCAGGTGATCGTAAGATCAAAGTCGGTCATGGTGGTACGCTCGATCCGCTTGCGGAGGGCGTGCTTGTGATTGCTGTGGGACGTTCCTTTACGCGCAATATAGAAGAATATGTAAGAGCACAAAAAGAGTACGTGGCAGAAATAACTCTTGGTGCAGTCAGTACAACTGATGATTTAGAAGGAGAAAAAACACTCGTGTGGAAGGCTGGAGATGCTGTGCCAGAAAAAGAGAGGGTAGCTGAAGTCCTTAGTCAATTTGTAGGTCACGTCTCGCAGATACCACCAGCTTTTAGTGCGATTAAAATCGCAGGTCAAGAAGCATACAAACGCGTACGTCGAGGTGAAGAGATTGTGATGTCTCCGCGTACTGTAGAAATTCAATCGATTGAACTTCTCACATATGATTTTCCGCTGCTGACAGTACGCATTGTGTGCGGTAAAGGAACATATGTACGATCACTAGCGCGTGATGTCGGCGCAACCCTTGATACAGGCGCTCATCTTTCACATTTACTTCGTACACGAGTCGGGACTTTTGAACATACTACAGCAAAAAAAATCCAATATTTTGAATAATGACACATGAAGATAGCAATTCATACGCAAGAGCTTGAGGCGATTCGCATTGATGGGACACGAAACTACATTGCGCACTTATTGCAACAGTGGGTTCGCACTACAGAGCATGATTTTTATCTCATACACCAAGATGGTATTTTTAATCCAGTGCATGCCGTGCCTGTAGTTCGTCATTTTCATGAGATTCAAACAGCCTCGCGTGCTTTTTGGACGCAAATTGGTTTTTCCCGTTCGCTTAAAGATATTGCACCAGATGTTGTATGGATGCCGATCCACAATCTTCCCGTCTTACGGCCACGTGGTGTTTGTGCAGTTGTTACGATTCATGATCTTGCTTTTAAAAAATTTCCCGATACTTTTCCTTTGAGAGATCGTCTAAAGCATAATGTCCAAACAGCATATGCACTGCATCATGCTGATCATGTGATTGCAGTTTCTACTTCTACAAAAGATGATATTTTGACATACTATCCTACTATAGATCAGAAGAAAATTTCTGTGGTTCATCATGGTATAGATGCACAGCAGTGGAATCAAAAAAGTAATGATGCATCGATACTGCAGAATCTTCGTGAACAATTTTCACTTGTCGGGCCTTATATGATTTATGTGGGAGCGTTGCAACCACGCAAAAATATTGAACGACTTATCTCAGCGTATGAGATGGTGCGTCGAAACGGTGTAGATATTACACTTGTTTTGGCCGGTGCACCAGCATGGCTTTCGCACGATATTTTAACTGCGCAAAAAAAGAGTCCTTTTGCAGAACAGATTATAGTTACTGGTACTCTTCAGCAAGAAGAATTGCGCATCCTCCTTCGTGGCGCAATTATGAGTGTATATGTATCACTCTATGAGGGTTTTGGTATCCCTGTTCTTGAGTCGTTTGCATCTGGCGTGCCTGTGCTTACAGCGCGGCATTCTTCACTGCCTGAAGTTGCAGGAGATTGTGCATTATATGTAGATCCTTTTGATGTTTCTAGTATTGCCAGCGGTATTTCTAAGCTTGTGCGTGATGAGCAGCTGCGGCAGACTCTTGCTGAAAAGGGGAGTGCTCGTGTAGAACAATTTTCATGGGCAACATGTGCAGCACAAACACTGCATATTTTTGAGGAAAGTTGCTAATTAGCAGCTTGATGCTCTTGCGTGAGAGTTATATAGATCGCTGCCACTATAGCTATAATTGTCATTTGTATCAGAAGCGGAAAATTGCGTGTGATAAAAAATGTGATTGGTAGAATGACGATAAGTGGTAGGAGGGTAATGGTCTTATCCTTCTTGTTTCTCTTTTGCGGATTGTTTGATTTGCCTAAATGGAATTTCAGACACCCAAGAAGGATGAAAAATCCTAGGAGTGTCCACGAAAGCATATTTTGTGTTAAGGCGATACCAGGGAGGAGTAAACCTATCATGAACAAACCGCATGCAAATAGAAGTAAGAGGTAGAGTGAATCAATGATCACTTTTGATGTGAGAGCAGCTGCTTTTTTTTGTTTGTGCATGATTGTTATTTTAGCAGAACTTCTTTGATAAGACCTATCCTTGATTGAATGTTTTGTTGTGATGGTTGCAAGCTAAATTTTGCACTGACACTTTTTATGTCATTTGCTTCCGTGTTTTTTAAAGCGAAAATATAATCTTTGCCAGGATATGCACTTACCGCTTCTAATGAGAGATTGCAACTATATGCATTTCTGAGGAATTTTTTTTTGAGTTTGCAACTTACTTTATCTTGTGCACTTTCTCTATTTGCAATAATTGTGGGGAGGTTTTTATTTTGTGTTGTCGTATGCAGTGCTGATTCTGATCGGACTAGGTATGTATTTGATGCTTCGTCATAAAATTGTGTGCCTACTGGGTGCATGTCTTTCATATGAAACTTGGATCCATTTTTATAGAAAGCTCTTTGTGAAGATGTTGTATCTTTACCATCCGTAAATTCGTATCCTGCAGCTAGTAGAATTTCTTTGTTGCTTATAGCGTATTTTTTTTCGGTGTCGATGATGAAGTATTCTGTATTTGATCTGATTAGTGCTCCTGCAGGGAATGGCGCATCTTTCTTTTGTGTGAGAATTGGCGCAGAGCTTTCTAATGGAAGACGCAATGCTTTATATGTTTTTGTGACAGATACTTCCTTGGCTGCAAGATTTTGGGCATTGTTTTGTGGAATGATAGTCAGCACTATATGATCAATGTCTTGTCGCAGGGCAGCGTTAAATTCAACTGTGTCATGGATTGTTTCAGGTGATGTGAGTCTGTACAGTGGGTCTGTGTTCGGAATATTATGTGTGAATACTATTACTGGTAGGATGAGTCGCAAAAGAAATAGACCTGACAAAAATATAAAAAAGACTATCAGCAATACTTGTATGCACCGATATAGCACTTTTTGATTTTTTGGAATTGTGATATGAGGTGAGAGATCAAGCATTACATTATTTCAGTTGATAAATATCATTGTGTGTGGTTATCGTTTGCAGTTTGCGAAGGTTTTCGTCAATTATTTTACTCTTGTGCAATTTTTTTGTTTGAAATGTGATACTTTGTGTTGCTGTACGATCTTTTGTGAGATTGCTATAGAGTTCTGATTGATGAGTGGGCACGACAAGAAAAACGCGTTTAAATGCACTTGTATTTAGTTTGGGATAGTCATTTTCATTGAAGAAATATACTGCATTTTTTTTATATATATTCCTGAGTGGGGCATCGATCATAGACCAGCCATCTCCTGTTACTTCTGGTGCTAACAGGATGAGATCATTGGTTTCGAACTGCTCTGCAAAAGAACCAATTTGTGTAGCGAGATCTTTATTTTGTGCAAATGGTATTAACGGAGCGTTCTGGAAAAGAAAAAGGAAAATCAGAGTACCTAGAGCAATCATAGAAGGTATTTTATTCTTAAGGCGTGTGCTGAGAATATGCGCACATGTGATTGTTCCAAGTAGTGTCAGTGGGAGAAGTAGCCATGAGAATCGCCTCAGCATCCACGGATGGTCGTTACTGATTTGTGGGTCAAAATAATACAAAAAGAGAGGAAAGCATACTGCTACTATCAGAGCAAGAGTGTGTTTTTTCTTTTGGATCGTGAAAATGATTAGCGCTAGCGCAGTGAATATGAGAGGTAACAGCAGGCCATAGGACCAGTAAATTGGCATGAGGATATTTGTGAAGGTGTTTTCTGCTAGGGGTGCTGCTGATTGTGCAGCGCCTTCGTTTTTTTGCCCAAATGCTGCTTTTAGCATCGTTTTGTAAAAGGGTGTGCTCATGAGTAACGTAAGGGTGGACACCATTAGTGTGCTTGTGATTGCAAGTATTTTGACAGTATGTGAATATTTTTTGATTGCTAGGCGTATTTTTTTTCTCCGTAAGAACAGAACGAATAATACACTTGCTAGGAGAATGCCTTCGATGCGTACAAAAAACAGCAATCCAGTACTAAGGAAAAATGCGAGATACGCTGTATGCGGATTTTTAGTTGTGCGGTCTTTTCCAGTAAGAAAAATTACTATACTTGCCCAAAAAAGTACTCCTGCAAGATTTTCGCTGAGAGAAAATTTTGCAAACCACAGTGTGGGAAAAATTGTGATGAGGAGTCCGAGGAGCCAGGGTGACCATTTTTTACCGACGCATATCGTGCTCACTGTTGTTACTACAGTTAGAAAAAATATCAGAAGAATACTATTTGCTACTGTTATACCTTTTGCGCCAAAGGTACCCATAAAACCAGCGAGAAATGTGATGTAGGGTAGAGGGAACTGTGTGGTAAGTGTTCCCATGTTTGTATAATGAAATCCTGGAAAATTTAGTGCTTGTCCTGGTCCGTAGATCTCAAAGAATGTTTTTATCACGCTAGAATTGATCTGTAATGTGTGATTTTTATGGAGGTTATGCGCTGCATCTGCGATGGAGCCTTGATCACGTCCCGAGAAAATTGATGGTTCACTTATAAAAAAAAGTGACAGTGCAATACAGGTGGAGATCCCTATAATTACTATGAGATTTTGTGAGGGCATCGGAAAAGGCAGGTATTTTTTATAGTAGAGAATGCCTGTGCTGCATCCCCAGAGAATCCAGATGAGCGGTGTGTAAAAAATGCCTAGGAGACCACACAAAAAAGTAATCCACGCAAAAATAACAAGTGCAGTGATGCTGCTAACTAAAAAAGTGAAATCGCCTTTATTCATACCCATATTATACCATTTCTCTCGTTAATATCGATTATGTATTTTCATATTAGGACTTACACACTTGGTATACTTTGTCGTTAAACTCTACGTTTTTCACTCACCATAGGTAGACTATGGCTCATGAAAGTCTTGATTTTGCCTAAAAGTACACTCACGTGCTTATGTAACTATGCTAAAATAAGATCAGTTTGAATGCAAAAATATGAGTAGCAGTTTTTACATTGACTCAAAATAAAAGGGTATGAATACAAAAAAAGGCTTTGTACATTGGTATTATACTGACGGTCTTTTGGCATTTTTAGATCATCTTAAGGTGATTGTTTTGTTTATTGCACGTTTTTTTTCTCTCTCTTTGCTTGTACGAACACTTTTTTCTCCATGGCATCGAGACATTTCAGTGAAGCAGTGGCGAGGCTTTCGCCCGCTCCTTAGTGCGCATCTCCTTATCGGGAATGTACTTTCTCGGATGGTTGGTGCTGTCGTGCGTTTGGTAGTGATTATCTTTAGTCTTTTTGTGATGGTGTGCGTACTGCTGATTGGTGTTGCGCTTTTTATCGTTTATTTCGGTGTTCCTGGTATGATTTTTGTGGTTTTTATTCTTTTTGCATCAGGGTATTTTTTATTCGCCCTTTGTCTTTTAGCTCTGCTTGTTCTTATTTTTGTATGGGCTCGTGTAACCTATAATCGCTTTTTTCATGTTCCGTATCAGAAAATGGATCTTTTCATGCTCATGCGGCAGAAATGGTTTGATCGTGTCTGGGAGGGTATAGGTGTTTCTCACAAGCATATTCCTCCTGTAGATGCTCACAGTGTTTCATCGCTTGAAAAATTTCTTCATGGAGAGGAGGTGTCGTTAGATGAGTTTGAAAAAATTGTTGATTGGGAGATGTATAAGCAACAAGAGAGGGAATCGCAGAGGCAATTTTTTTCAGCTGCACAACTTAAAAAGATTCGTCCAATTGCACTGCATTGGCACTATGGCTACACACACTCTTTGAATCGTTTTTCACGAGATTTGACACATTCTCGTGACACTTCTCATGCGGATACGCCGTTTTTTGGTCACGATCGTTCAATGGAGATGTTGGAACTCGTTATGCATCGTCCGGAGGACAATAATGCACTTATTCTTGGTGCACCTGGTGTTGGAAGACGCGCACTTGTCCAAGCATTTGCTCGTCGCATCAGTGATGGTCACTATGATGGTACTGCGCTTATGCATGCACGTGTGCTGGAGGTCGATTTAGCCGAAGCAGTTGCTCGCGCTGAGGAGCTTGGACAGGACCCAGAGTTGGCTGTGGACAATTTCTTTTATGAAGCAGCGCATGCTGGAAATATTATTTTGTTTTTAGATCATTTTGAGCAGTATATGGATGCTACGCGTGGTTTTTCTTATCCTCTTATTATAGAAAAGTATGCTGGACTACCTTCTTTTCGGATTATTGCTGTGACATCGGAGGAGCATTTTCACACATCAATAGAAGATCGAGAATCGATGCTTGCACATTTCGATCTTTTGCAGATGGAAGAAATGGATCATGATACTGCCATTCAAATTCTTTTTCATCACTTTTATCGTTCAGAGCATACTATTTTTACTTTTCAAGCGTTTCGAGAAATTATTGCAGATTCTTCACGCTATACAAATACTGGGCCACTCCCTCAACGTGCTATTGCTTTGGCAACGGAAGTAGAAATTTATTGGCGTAGATGTGGCGGTGCTGGTCCTATTACTCCTGCAATTGTACAAAAATTTGTCACAGAAAAGACTGGCATCCCGTTGGGTGCAATTACTTCTGATGAAAAAGAACATCTCCTCTCGCTCGAGGATCATATACATGAAAATATTGTGGGGCAAGATACAGCGGTACGTGTTGTGTCTGAGGCAGTGCGTCGTATGCGCAGTGGTATGGCACGTTCCAATCGTCCTGCCGGAAGTTTTCTTTTTTTGGGCCCTACAGGAGTCGGTAAAACAGAAATGGCAAAGACCCTTGCGCGAGAGTATTTTGGTGATGAGGAGAAGATTGTTCGACTTGATATGAGTGAGTTTCATGGTGTGCATGCACTCGATACGTTGATTGGTTCACGCATCCTTCAACAAAAAGGACGTCTTGCTACTTTGGTTGCTGATCAGCCTTATGGGGTTTTACTTTTGGATGAAATTGAAAAAGCAGATGTGCGTGTACTTGATCTTTTTTTGCAAATTTTAGATGAAGGCTTTGCACATGATGGATATGGTGAAAAAATGCGTTTTCAGACGATGATTATTATCGCAACATCAAATGCTGGATCAGCGCAGATGCTGGATTTAATAGAACGCGGTATTTCTCTGGGTGCGATGCGTGATGCGATTGTCGATGCTATTACTACGAATGGGATCTTTCGTATCGAATTTCTGAATCGATTCGATGATGTCGTTCTTTTCGAGCCAATTCGTGATGATGCTGTTTTGCGCATTGCACAACTGTTGTTAGAAAAGTTTTCTGATCGTGTAAATCGAGAGCAAAATATCACTATTGAGTTTGATCCTGATGTTGCTTTGATTGTTGTGGAACGTGGTTTCAAAGAGAAATTTGGAGCTCGATCGCTTTTGCGGTATATTGATGAATCTGTTGCTGATGCGCTTGCAAAAAAATTGATCACTGGGGATGTGC
Source organism: Minisyncoccota bacterium (assembly GCA_938044295.1). Taxonomy (GTDB): domain Bacteria; phylum Patescibacteriota; class Minisyncoccia; order Moranbacterales; genus JAHDCW01. Next base: position 9,177 of record CALIRC010000006.1, on the reverse strand, counting down.
AGCGTGGTGATACTATAGCATTTTTACCTGAGGATTTAGATTTATAGTCGTAGTTAAATGCATGTGATAGAATGCCACTATAACCTGTAAATGTCTGCATGTGAAAATCCTCATGATCGCACCGACACCATTTTTTTCGCATCGTGGTACGCATATCAGGATTCTTGAAGAGGCGCGTGCACTGGAAAAAAGAGGTCATGAAATTACTATTCTTACGTATCATGTAGGTGACGATATTCATAGTTATATTGATACAAAGATCGATGTGCGTCGTGTGCGTCGATGGCTTTTTTGGTACAAAAAAACGACAGCTGGTGGCGCAGGGGACTGGCAAAAGGTTATTTTGGATCTTTTTCTTATACGCAAGGCATTATGGTTTACTTTTAAATGGAAGCCAGATATTATTCATGGTCATCTTCATGAGGGTGTGATTATCGGTAAGATTGCACGTCATTTTTTCTTTTGGCGTAAGCATAAGTTAGTTGCAGATTTTCATGGTTCTCTTGTCGGAGAAATGGATTCCCATGGGTATTTTAAAATGAAAATTTTGTCGCGTATTTTTCGTTTTGTGGAGAGTATGATTAATCAAATGGGAGATGCAAGTATAGTCAGTAGTGCTGATCTCGTTTCCACTATTCGCGATGCGCGTCGTGATCGTCGTGTGTACCATATTTATGATGGTGTCGACGTAGAAAATTATGATTCTCTTAATGCAGGTAAAGATGTTCTTAAAAAAGGCTTTGGGGTGCCGAGCGGACATACAGTTGTTGCGTATACTGGTGGCCTTGTAGAAAACAAAGGGATTCACCACTTTTTGGAGGCCAGCTTAGTCTTATTAAAAGAAAATCATAAGTATTTTTTTATTGTAGGTGGTGATTATGCGACATGGATCGAAGATTTTGTGCAACAAAATTCTATAGAGAAAGACTTTGCGATCATTCATCCACTCAATTATTTCTCATTACCCAAAGTGAATTCTCTTGCAGACATTACTGTTGATCCAAAAGATGTATATTCCAAACAAGCTAGTGGTAAGATTTTACAGTATATGGCTGCATGCACTGCAACAGTATGCGCAGATCGATCGACAAATCGCCGGTATTTAGGTGATGCTGGTTCGTATGTTGCTCCGGTGAATAGTGAGACACTTGCGCGTGCTATTTCTCATCTTGCGCATGAGGAAACACATATGCATAGAGTATCCGAGCAAGCATATATACGATCTAAGGATTTTAGTTGGCTGAAAGTGGGTGAAAAGTTGGAAGGCGTGTATTTATCTGTATAATACAATTAGTATATAGTGTAGTGATGAGATTTTTTCCAATGTTTAAGAGATCAAAAAAGAAATTGAAGAAATTGAAGCGTAAGCAAACTTTTCGAGAACGATCCTTACCGATGAAGGGGCTTTATCTTTTTGGTGGCGCTCTTAAAGTTTTTTTTGATGTACTTATCCTTACGGCACTTGCTTTTGTGACGGTTTTTTTCTATGCATATTATAATACAATCGATGCTTCAGAGCTTACAAAACTTAAAGTATCTGAAACCACATTGATTTACGATAAGACAGGGCAGCATATTCTCTATAGACTCTATGGCGAGGAGAATCGCAAGCTTGTGCCGCATGATGCTCTCCCTGATACGCTTCGTAATGCAACGATTGCTATCGAGGATGAACGATTTTACAATCATATTGGTATCGATGTGATTGGTATCTTGCGAGCCCTACGTGTTAATTATCAGGAAGGTGGTGCTGTGCAGGGAGCTAGTACGATTACGCAACAGGTTGCTCGTAATGCTCTTCTTACACGCGAGAAAACGCTCGTACGCAAGTTTAAAGAAGCTGTTCTTGCGATAAAGATTGAACGTACTTACAGTAAAAATGAAATTTTAGATCTATACCTCAATCTCGTGCCTTATGGATCAAATACGTATGGCGCAGAGGTGGCATCGCAGACGTATTTTGGGAAAAGAGCTAAAGATTTATCTCTTGATGAAGCAGCGATGATTGCTTCGATCCCAAAGGCGACGACCAAATTTTCGCCGTATGCAGGTAATGATGAGGCTTTGCAGGCCCGTTTAGAAACAGTGATGCGTCAGATGGGAGCACTTGGTATGTATAGTGGTGATGAAATAAATGCTGCACTTCGTCAAGAAACGCTTAAAAAAGTTCTACCCCTTCGTGAAGATATTGAAGCTCCGCATTTTGTTTTTTACGTCAGAGAAGAACTTGAAAAAAATTATGATCAGGAATTACTCGAGCGTGGTGGACTCAAGGTGTACACCACACTTGACTACGATATGCAAAAGCGAGCTGAGAAAATGGTCTCTGATTATGCTTCGGAGTTACCACAGTATGGTGCATCCAATGCGTCGCTGGTGGCTTTAGATCCTCGCTCGGGTGAGGTGCTTGCTATGGTGGGTAGTGTAGACTATTTTGATCGAGAGAATGATGGCAATGTCAATGTTGCACTGATGGATCGTCAGCCAGGATCATCGTTTAAGCCAATTGTTTACGCTGCCGCATTTGAAAAAGGTTTCCAACCTGAGACGCTCTTGCATGATGTGAGTACAAGCTTTGGTCCTGATGGAACTGGTAAAGACTATAGACCTGATAACTTTGATGGCACTAAGCATGGACTTGTGAGTATGCGTAAGGCTATTCAAGGTTCGCTTAATATTCCTGCCGTGAAAACAATGTATCTTGTTGGTAAGGATGATACGATTGACTTTGCTGAGAAGCTTGGTATTACATCACTTACAGATCGGAAGCGATTTGGTCTTTCACTTGTACTTGGTGGTGGCGAAGTTAAAATGCTTGAAGAAGTTGGTGCATTTAGTGTTTTTGCAAACGACGGAGTGCGCGCGCCTGTGCATGGTATTACGCGTATCATCGATCCTACGGGCAATGAGATTAATCTGCAGCCAACGCCTGAACGCGTCATGAGTCAAGAGTCAGCGCGAAAAATAAATAGTGTACTTACGGATCAAAAAGCGCGTGAGTATGTTTTTGGTAGAACGAATGTACTGTCTATTCCTGGTCGCACAGTTGCTGCAAAGACAGGAACGACACAGTCGTATCGTGATGCACTTACACTTGGATATACACCGTCGCTGGCAGTCGGTGTGTGGGCAGGAAATAATGATGCTACCTTTATGCGTGACAAAAGTTTAGGTTCTAAAGTAGCTGCACCACTGTGGCGACAGTTTATGGAAGCTGAAATTGCGGATACAGAAGATGAGAAATTTCCTGATTACACAGAAGTGAAGTCTCATGTAAAAATGATTACTGGACGATATCCTGAGAGAGTTGGTAGTAATAAGTATTTTAAGATTGCTTCAGGGAAGGAGATTAGTAAGAGTAAGGCAGAAAATAAATATGGACTTGATCCAAAAAAAGTACGGATTGAGCCATCGGGGTCTTCGCATTCTCTTTTGTACTACATTAATAAGCAAAATCCGCTTGACGGTGAAGTGCGTCCTGATTATGATGACCCTATGCTGTGGCGATGGGAGGCAGCACTAGGTCATGGTCGGAGCGTGCCGAGTTGGCGTCCTATCAAGCCTTTGGAGGAAAAAGCTGAGGAGTTGGAATAGTTACTTAGATAAAAATATTGCACAGAGAGCTTTCAATTATATTATTTCACAGGTTAATCAATTATCGGACTTTCTTTTTGCCAGTGCGTAATACTATTGAGTAGATCATTATTATGCAACGAAGCGAGAGAAACATCTGTGACGCAGCCACATATTTTCGAGGTGAGGCAGCATGAGAATTCAAGAACCTCGCAGCTTGCTGCGGAAGGTGTGACACGAGCAAGTTGCGTTTGTTGTCATACCCCGTATGCTTGCATCGGGGTGGTTTATTATAACTTTAGGTCTATATAATATAAAGAAACTATAGGCATAAAGTTCCCTGGTGATCATACAAATTACCCGACCTAATCTTTGACTTTACGGTATTGCTTGAATCCCTGAATCTGCATGACTGCAAAGACGAATACAATTACTGCAACCAGACTAACCAAGATTAAGGCGATTGGTGTAATTTTTGTATAAAATAGTACTATAAGAATAATACTTGCAATGACCCATATAATGTCAGCAATGATGATGGTAACAATTTCCGCAGTCCGAATATTTTTCGTCCGTACGATGTTGCCGAGTAAGAGCGCAAATACAGTAAGACAACCAGAAACAATGTAGATAAGAATTGCACTATCTAGGCTGAACTGCTCAGCCACCCAATTACCTGTCACAATCATGAGAAGAGCTGATAAGCCTGAAAACAAAGTATTAAGCTTTAATGCTTGGAGCAATAGATTATTTTTTGTATTCATATTAAAGAAATTTTAAAGGTTTGTAGATCTTTAAAATATAAAGTGGAGTGTTAGCTTTGTCAAGCAACGCTAAGGAGAGCATCATGGGTTTCAATTCATGCAACCGCAAACATGCACGGGTAATTTTATACTTTGTTATTTTCTGACGTCCGCTTTTATGATGCACAAGTATTCGTATGTAGTAAATGAGCATACCAAAACGCTTGTAGGGGTACACTTTACGTTGCTAGTGATGAGAAAAAAGATTCACGATCTCTGTGGACAGTCAATATCTCACCGCCATGGTCAAAACAAAAGTCGAGGGCTGCTTTGGAGGAGTAAAATAATTTTTTCAGAGAAGTCTCATATCGAAAGCGTCTTCGGGATTCTCAATGAACAGGTTTATCTTGTGAGTTCATTTCCACGATCGGCTATGGTACTTTGTCCACTATGCAAGAACATTGCATGGGTATCAGATCATTGCTTTACTGAGGATTTGGGAGGTTTCAGACTCGCGTGTATAATTGTTTTTTTGACAATGTGTGATATTTTATCTATAATGTCTTAAACATTTTTGGTGGAGGAAATCTGGTGGCCAAGAGAAAATCTGGTGGAAAGAAAAAAAATCGTGTTGCACAATTGCACAATCAATTGAAACAGATTCGCAAAAGTTTAAAGAGATGTGAATCTTCCCGCGTTGATTGTCGCGAAGAAATCGCTAAATTGCGCAATAGAGAAATGCAGATTGAAAGACAAATTAAAGAAATGAATAGTACACCATCTTCTTGAATTTTGTTTATGTGTTTATGGTACTTAGGACTCTAAGTACCATTATTTTTTACTTTTTGAGTGTCATTATGCTTTTTTGCTGGATCGGCTAATAGATTTTTGTATCGATGCTATGCATCTAATAGTAATAGATCTGGAATTCTCTTTTGATCTTATTAGAGCTTACGCGCTTGGTGTGCTTTGTCGTTAAAATCTCCGTTTTTCACTCACCATAGGTAGACTATGGCTCATGAAAAGCCTCGATTTTGCCTTACATTATACTCACGTGCGTTAGTCCTCCTTATTTAGTTTCTGCTTTTTGCATGAAATCTTCCACTATTGTTTTTGCTTTTTTATGTGATTGGATTTTGTGTATGCGCGCTCCAGACTTTTCCCAACGGGTAATCCATGTATATTGCCTTTTCGCGTACTGCCAAATAGATGCTTGCAATCGATGTGTAAATTCTGTCTTATCCACTTCGTTTTTTAGGAAACGTTTGCTCCATGTATATTCGAGTCCAAATGATTCAATACGTTTCCACGAAACTCCGTGTTTTTCGTGTAAATGGCGTACTTCTTGTACCATGCCTTGCTTGAGACGTTTTTCTAATCTATGCGCTATACGTTCCTTGAGTTTTTCTCTAGGCCAGTCAAGAGAAATGATGAGATTATCTTTATTGAGTTTTTTGTAATCTGTTTTTTGTAGTGGGGGTACCTCAGCGCACTCCTCCAATATCTCAAGTGCACGGATAATACGTACGCGGTTTTTTTCTTCTTTTTTCTCACAGATTTGTGTGTAGCGTTTTTTATCTGTTTTTCTTAATTTTTCAAGGAGTTCCTGAGTCCTGTAAGACTGTAGTTTTTTTCGGAGAGCAGGGTTTTCGCCTGGTAAATCATTCATACCTTCAAGGAGAGACTGTGCCCAGAACATTGTACCACCGCAAATGATCGGTGTTTTCCCACGCGCCCAGATATCCTCTCGTATTCGTGCGGCCTGTGTGACAAATTTTCCAGCACTGAAAGGTGTGTTTGGGTGGTGTGAGTCGATTAAGTAGTGGGGGATGCCGCCTGAAAAATATGCCTTTTTTGTGCTACTGGGGTATGATTTTCGTGTTCGTAGGGTTCCTGGCTCTTTGCCAGTGCCGATATTCATATGGCGATAGATTTGACGTGAGTCGCAGCTAATAATTTCGCCACCGCAGCAGTGTGCTATTTCTATAGCAAGATCACTTTTGCCAGAAGCAGTTGGTCCGATAATATAGATGGTTTTTTTCCTTTTCTTTGTCATGTGAAATCGTATTACCTTTCCTTTCTGGATAAGGGATTATGTCAAGAGTGTGTCGTTTAGTTTTTTTATCAGGTCTTCTAAGAGCATTTCTCCTTCATCTCCATTTTCTCGTGATCGAATTGCTACACTATTAGTTTTTACTTCTTTTTCACCTACGACTAGCATGTAGGGTATTTTTGCCTTTTGAGCCTCTCTGATGCGTTTTCCGAGTGTTTCTGATTCATTGCTTAGTTCTACTCTAAAACCAGCTCTGAGGAGCTTCTGACGTACCTCACGACCGTATTCGTCAAAGTCTGAGGTTACAGGGATGACTGTTAACTGTGTGGGGGAGAGCCAGAGTGGGAATGCTCCAGCAAAGTGCTCTATGATTACACTGAGAAATCGTTCAAGTGATCCAGCAATTGCACGATGGATCATGACGGGTCTCTTTTTTTCACCATCTACGTCAGTATATGTAAGGTCAAATCGTTCTGGCATGACAAAGTCGAGTTGTACTGTCGCTAATTGCCACTCACGCCCTAAAGCGTCTTTAAACATAAAATCGATTTTGGGTCCATAGAATGCTGCTTCGCCAGGCATTACTTTGTAATCAAATTTTTGTTCTTTGCAAATACTCTCGAGTGTTTTTTCGGCACGATCCCATAGCGCGCTTTCGCCGAGGTATTTTTGTGGTGTTTTTTCATCACGTACAGAAATAGAGACCCAGTAATTACCTTCAGTGAACAATTCGAGGGAAGTATAGAACTTTTTAATGACATCTATGATATTTAGTATTTCGTGTTCGATGTCTTTTTCTTCGCAAAAAACATGTCCATCATCGATGGAGATCGATCGTACACGTGACAATCCAAGTAGTTCACCAGCTTGTTCGTCGCGATACATCATCGTTACTTCCATGTAGCGCTGTGGTAAATCACGGTAGCTTCTTGGTTTTGCAGCATAGATCTGTGTGTGGTGTGGGCAATTCATCGGTTTTAAGATGAATTCCTGGTCGGATTGGCCTTGTACTTTGAATAATTCGTCGCCGAATTTTTCCCAGTGTCCAGACGTTTCATAGAGTTCTTTTTTTGTGATGTGTGGAATGACGACTCGTTCGTAGCCGTATGCTGTTTGGAGATTTTGAATTTTGTCGATGATGAGTTCCCTGAGTAAGGTACCTTTAGGGGTCCACAGAGGTAGTCCTGGACCGACAAGATCAGAAAATGTAAAGAGATCGAGTTCTTTGCCGATTTTTCTGTGGTCTCTTTTTTTAGCTTCTTCGAGCGTTTTTTTGTATGCTTCGAGATCATTTTGTGTGTCAAAGGCGAGTCCGTAGATTCGTGTAAGTTGATCATTTTTTTCATCTCCTCGCCAGTATGCACCTGCAAGTGTTGAGAGTGTGAAGGACTTATTTTCAATTTCCGCAGCGGGGTTTTCACTGTGGCCTCCACGACAGAGATCGGTGAATGCTTTGTCGCCTTCGCCAGCACTAAAGAGTGTGATTTCCTCTCCTTTTTGTACAATTTCTTTTATGAGCTCGGTTTTATACTTGTTGTCTTTGTATAGATCGAAAGCTTCTTCAGACGTGATGATTCTCCCAGTCATTTCTTTCCATACTGGCAGTGTTTTTCGCATCTGCTTTTCTATTTTTTTGAGATCAGCTTCAGAGATGGGCTCAGAAAAGTGAAAATCATAGTAAAAACCATTTTCTGTTGCCGGACCTACTGTAGGGAGTGCTTGTGGATAGAGTTTTTTTACTGCAGATGCTAGGAGGTGGGCTAATGTATGTCTTTTGCAGTCGAGTTCACTATATTGTTCGGACATTATTTTACTATAAAAATTAGAATTTTTTTGCAATGTACTTTTAGTATGTAGCATGCAATGAACCGAGGGAAATGTATATGACAGCGTTATAAGTATTTCATTGGGTTTGTTGCAAAATAAAAAGTCTTTCGTCGCAAAGAAATTGTACGCTTTTTTCGCGTATTTCTTTGGGACGAAAGACTTCTGTGCTTCCGCGGTTCCACCCATTTTCTGTACAATGTGTAATTGCGCAGCGCTTTATTGTATATCTTTAGTCCTCGAAAGAATTCCCTATGGGAAATATAGTTGGTAGCTATATCAATTAGACTCAGAAATCATATCAGATATGGGAAATTTGTAAATATTGACAATTTCTCTGTAAAATGACTTAAAATTTTTTGCAGTGTGAAATGTATAGATAGTATAAATACACTTACTATGGACTGTTATCTAAATATGACTTACGCACGTGGTGTACTTTGTCGTTAAAATCTCCGTTTTTCACTCACCATAGGTAGGCTATGGCTCATGAAAAGCCTTGATTTTGCCTAAAATTACACTCACGTGTGTCAAGTCCTATAAAAGAAGGAGGAAATACTATGCGCAGTCAAAGAGCACTCACTATATTTTCTCCGGCTATACATCTGTTTCACACTTTATCAATTTTGCAATTTTTTTAGTCTCACTGTAATTTCTTTGTCTAGCGTTACTTTGTAAGCGGTTTTCATTTTTGTGCCTGCATGGTTTAAGTAGATTTGTGTTTTGCCTGTTAGAGCAGTGTCAAGAATTTTTTTTATTTGTTCAATTGCTTCAACTGCACCTGTCTCTGGAAGGTTGATCGTATAGGATGCTTTTTCACCTTCTTCTCTCGTATCTCCATTTTTTTGCATCGATTTTTTTTCATTTGTCTTTTGTTCTGTTGCTTCTTTTTGATTTACCTCATTTTTTTTCTTTTTTTTATATTTTTCTTGTGTTTTGCCGACGCGTTTTGCAAAATGATTCTCTTCTGGTGTGATTTCTTTT
>CALIRC010000005.1 GCA_938044295.1 Minisyncoccota bacterium | reverse complement strand
CCTGAGGTTATTACGCGAAATGAGAAACGTATGCTACAGGAAGCTGTTGATGCGCTTTTTGATAACTCGGCGCGTCGAGGTCAGGCATCTGTCGCTGCTTCTACAGGTCAGCGTCGTGCACTTCGTTCGCTTGCCGACTCTCTTAAGGGAAAGCAAGGTCGGTTTCGTCAGAACCTCTTAGGGAAGCGTGTTGATTATTCTGGACGTAGTGTGATTGTTATTGGTCCGCAGTTAAAGTTGCATCAGGCTGGTATTCCTAAGAAGATGGGACTTGAGCTTTTTAAACCGTTTATCATTAATAAGCTTATTGAGCGTGAGTATGCGCATAATGTGCGCACTGCTGGACGTATGGTTGATGCAGAAGCGGAAGAGGCGTATGAGATTCTCGATGATATCATCCCACATCACTACATCATGCTTAACCGCGCACCAACATTGCATCGTCTTTCCATTCAAGCTTTTCAACCAGTATTAATCGAGGGTAAGGCAATCCAACTTCACCCTATGGTGTGCGCTGCTTTTAACGCTGACTTTGATGGTGATCAGATGGCTGTACATGTGCCGCTTACTAAAGAGGCACGAGAAGAGTGTGCGACGCTTATGCTTTCTAGTAAAAACCTTCTTAAGCCGGCAAGTGGCGATCCTATTACAACACCAACGCTTGATCTTGTACTTGGTGTTTACTATCTAACGCATATCAAGCCAAAATCAGCTGGTGAAGGAAAGATTTTTGGGAGTATAGATGAAGCGATTCTTGCATATCAAAATGGTCATGTCGATATTAACGCTGCTGTGAAGCTTTCGTATAAGGGTGAAATATATGACACTTCAGTGGGGCGTGCGATTTTTAACGACTCGCTTCCTGAGAAAATGCGTTATATTAACGAAGAGATGACCAAAGGTACGCTTAAAACCGTAGTTGCACGTATGTTGGAAGAGTCCGGTGAAGAAGAGACAGCGCTTTTTACTGATCGCATTAAAACGCTTGCGTTTGCATTTGTTACGCGTAGTGGTATTAGCTGGGGTATGGATGACCTTAGTGTGCCTGAGGCAAAAGCTGGGATTTTGGAGAATGCAGAGAAGCAGGTGGAGGAAGTGAAGGAGCAGTTTACGATGGGACTTCTTACAGATGAGGAGCGTAAAAATCGTAGTATTGAGATTTGGAACAAGTCAAAAGATGATATCACACAGGAAGTTCGTGATGGACTTGATAAAGAAGGTCCAGTGTATTCCATGGTGTACTCTAAAGCTCGTGGTAGTGAAAGTGTTGTGGTACAGATGACAGGTATGAAAGGGCTTATGGCTGGTGCGACTGGTGAGACACTTGAGCTTCCTGTGCGTAGTTCGTACAAGGAGGGTCTTAATGTGCTTGAGTATTTTATCTCGACACATGGCGCGCGAAAAGGTATGGCTGACACAGCACTTCGGACGGCTTCTGCTGGCTACCTCACACGACGACTTGTAGATGTGTCGCAAGATGTGATTGTTATAGAGAAAAACTGTAAAGAGAGAAAAGGAGCGCGTGTATATCGCTCAGATAGCGATCGTATCGGGACTGATTTCCGTGTGCGAGTGGAAGGTCGTTTTAGTGCAGAAGATGTGATGCACGGTAAAAAGACACTTGCGAAGAAGGGTGAATTGATTGACAAAAAAGCTGCGATTGCGATTGAACAATCCGATGTGACTGATGTTGCTATTCGTACGATTGTTACATGTAAGACAAGGCGTGGTGTGTGTCAAACTTGTTATGGTATGGACCTGGGCCGTGGTCGTCTGGTATCGATTGGTCAGGCTGTTGGTGTGATTGCAGCGCAGGCAATTGGTGAGCCGGGTACGCAGCTTACGATGCGGACGTTTCATATCGGTGGAGTTGCGGGTAGCGATATTACGCAGGGACTTCCACGTGTGGAAGAGCTTTTTGAGGCGCGCGCACCAAAAGGTGAGAGTGTGATTTCTGATACTGATGGGAAAGTTGTTGAAGTGATTGATGACGGTGGAAAGATCATTACCGTAAAGATTCAAACGACAGATGCTAAGGATGTTATTACGGAGTATCATGTTCCAGCGGGTACGACCCTGAAAGTAGCGAAAAATGATCTCGTCGCCAAGGGCTCTATGCTTAATGAGGGTCATATAGATCTTAAGAAACTGCATGAAGTTATGGGTAAGGAAGACGTTCATCGTTACATCGTCAGTGAGATTCAGGATATTTATGCATCACAGGGTGAGCATGTAAATGATAAGCATGTGGAGAGCATTATACGACAAATGTTTTCGCGTATACGTGTGACGGATGCAGGAGACACAATGCTTCTGCCAGGTGATGTTGTGGAGCGCGATGCTTTTGAAGAGGCAAATGATAAAGCAAAAGAAGATGGTGGTAAACTTGCTGATGGCGAGCAGCTTATTCTTGGTATTACAAAAGTTGCTCTTTCTACTGACTCATTCCTCTCCGCGGCTTCGTTTCAGGAAACTGCACGTGTACTCATCGATGCTGCAGTTACTGGTAAAGAAGATCGTCTCCGTGGACTCAAAGAAAATGTGATTATAGGACGTCTTATTCCTGCAGGAACTGGCTTCCGTAATAAAAAAGAGGCTTAGGACGTTGTTTCGCGTTAACTATTCACCATATCTTTGCAAAAAACACTCCCCGATTTGAGAGGAGTGTTTTTTTGATATGTGTGATTGTTGTATGCATGATTAAGAACAATATGCGGTAGAGACTTATTTACATTTTTTAGAAATCGATAGATTTTCAGTTATTATCGAAGGGTTAACTTCGCATTTTTTATATTCTAATCCAGTGTAGAGATGCTTTCATTAAGAGTGTAAGCGATTATATATTTTTTACTGGCACCAACTATGACTTCCTTTACATTTCAGTATATTCATTTTAAGCCATCTGGGCATACATTATTCTCTCCAGCTAATCTATAGTTACCTGCAATCATTGCTTTTAGAGAAATATCGCAGCAAGAATACTCTGGTTGATTTTTGCACTCTTGGTGTAGATTTTCATGATATTGTGGATTTACAGCATCGTCAGAAAATGTATTCATATTTTCTGACTTACTCTTCATTAAAAAAGTTATCAGCACCAATCCTAGAGCGATTATTAAAAGTACGAATATGATTCTTTATTAACATGACAATTTTTTTAGGGATGATGTGTTTATGGTATCATGTGTTTCACAACACTGAGTTCATTATACTTTTACCAGAAAATACAGAGCTTAACTATTGCAGATGTTATCACTGTATTATGTAGGCAGCTTCTTCATACTGTTTTTTGGTATGGGGTGTTTGGTGTGTTAGAATGACAGTATTAGACGTGAAATATACATAAAATGGGACGTAAAAAGAAACAAGCTGATTATGACGAAGAGTATGAAGGTGATGGGGAAAGATTTGCTTTTTTAGATTTTAATCTCTCTAAGGGTGCGAAACGCACAATTGCTGCAATATTTTTACTACTGCTTGCAGTGTTGTTTGCGCTTGGGCTTTTTGGTGCAGCGGGGCCTGCTGGTGAGCGACTTACGGGACTGATCGGTAAAGGATTTGGTTTAGGAAAGTTTATCGTCCCTCTTATTTTAATTTTTGTGGCGTTTATTCTTGTGCGTACTAAGATGTCATCGACGCGTACTGCTACAAAAATTACAGGTGCAATTCTGTTTTTTGTTTGTGTGCTTTCCCTTTTGCATCTTTTGCCATATGCCGCTGAGGATTTTCGTCTTGTCGCTTCAGAGGGACGGGGTGGGGGATACATTGGGTACCTCGTGGCTTCGCTCATGCATGGGCAACTAGGTAAGATTGCTTCTGCTGCTGTACTGTTTTTTGGTGGACTTATTGCAGCAATTTTTGCGCTTAATAAATCTCTTGTTGGCATCGGTGATAAAGTGAAGACGCCTCAGGTTAAAGTTCCTACTGTAGATACTTCTTTTTTTGGACGATTATTTGGAAAGAAAGAAACTGTGGTTGATGAAGTGGATGAAAATGTTGAAGTGGGTGATGTTTTTGATGATGCCGACGAAGATACCGTGGACGCGCAATCACTTTCTCGTGATACATTGCAGAAAAAAGTGTCTACGGAAAGTATTCCTGCAGAGGATATTCTTCCGATGGATGGTTTTGATGACGATGATGAATGGGAAAGTGAAGAGTCGTACGAAGAAGCTATTGTTCCAGAGAAAGAGTCAGCTTCTGAAAAGGCTGCTAAGATCATGGATCGTCGTCAAATAGAGCGAGTGGAGCGCTCTACAAACAGCGATGATGTAGATTATGATGACTATGAGTGGGAATTACCTCCTTTGAAGCTCCTGGAGCGAGGCGGGAAAAAAGCTGAGGGTGGTAACACGCGGGACCGCGCGCAGGTGATTCAAGATACGTTTGCTGATTTTGGTATTGAGATGGATTTGGATGATATTGTCACTGGTCCTACGGTTACGCAGTTTAGTTTTCGTCCGCCAAGCGGGGTGAAGCTTACGAAAATTAAGACGCTTAGTGATGATCTTGCCCTGGCTCTTGCTGCACATCCGATTCGTATCGAAGCGCCGATTCCAGGTAAATCGCTTGTGGGCATCGAAGTGCCAAATGAAGAGAAGGCGATGGTTCGTATGCGTGATTTGATCAATACAGATGAATTTGAAAATGATGAAAAACCGCTACTCCTTGCTTTAGGTGAAGATGTGAATGGAGATTATGTTGTTGAAGATCTGGGAAAGATGCCACATCTTTTGGTTGCAGGAGCTACAGGTGCTGGTAAATCTGTGACAATCAATAGTATTCTTTTGTCACTTCTTTATAAGAATTCTCCAGATGATCTCAAGATGATTCTTGTTGATCCGAAACGTGTAGAACTTTCGCTGTATAATGGCATTCCACATTTGCTTTCTGAAGTGATTACGGATAATGGGAAGGTGATCAATGCGCTTAAATGGGCGGTGAGTGAAATGGAGCGACGCTATAAGATTTTGCAGAAGGTTGGTACGCGAGATCTGAAATCGTATAAAAAAATGTGTGATGGTGGCGAAACTGTACAGCAAGTTAATCCAGAAACGGATCGTGTTGAGGAGATGCCACTTGAGAATTTGCCTGTTATTGTCATTGTGATAGATGAGATGGCTGACCTTATGGCTTCACATGGTAAGGAGGTAGAAAGTGTGATTGTTCGTCTTGCGCAGATGTCGCGAGCAGTAGGAATTCACCTTATTGTTTCGACACAGCGTCCAAGTGTTGAGGTCATTACAGGTACGATCAAGGCGAATCTCCCTACGCGTATAGCTCTTCGGGTGGCTACTGGTATTGATTCGCGTACAATCATTGACTCTCCGGGTGCTGAGAAGCTCGTGGGACATGGTGACATGCTTTATGTTGGTACGAACAGTTCAAGTCCACGTCGTTTGCAGGGTGTCTTTGTTGAGGAAACAGAAGTGAAGAAGGTAATAGACTTTATTAAGAAGCAGGCGAAAAGTCTCGGTGTGTTTGATGTGGAGGAAGATTTTGGGGATGGAGGATCTGATGATGATGCGGTATCTTCTGGCCGTGGTATACAAGCTGTTGATTTTGATACTGTTGCTACCACTGCTAGCGGTATTGGTGAGGCAGTTGAAGATCCGATGTATAATGAGGCAAAAAAAGTTGTTATCGAAGCTGGTAAGGCCTCTACTTCATATATTCAGCGTCGATTGCGTGTTGGTTATTCGCGCGCTGCACGCTTGATTGATGAGTTGGAAGATCATGGTGTTATTGGTCCTGCAGATGGCTCTAAGGCGCGGAAGATCTTGGTACAAGATGATGATGCACAAGAGGAACATGATGATAGTTATGAAGGGGAAGTTGAAAAACAAGAAGATCGTGAGAAGTGGTAGATGTCTATGATTTTATACAAATAGAACTTACGCACTTGGTGTACTTTGTCGTTAAAATCTCCGTTTTTTACTCACGATAGGTAGGCTATGGTTTATAAAAAGCCTTGATTTTGCATAAAATTACACTCAAGTGCGTAAGTTCTAATAAATACAAAACTGTTTTGCATGTAATACGCAGCTATTGATGATGGGTACGAATGACTTTCAACGCAAAAAGGTAGGATCGCTTACACTTGGTGAGCGTCTTTTGGCTTTGCGTAAAGAACACCATGTGAATATTCATGAGTTTGTAAAGCATACACGTATCCAGAAGAAGTATGTTGAGGCACTTGAATCTGGTAATTATGATCAACTTCCTTCACAAGTGTATGTACGTGGTTTTATCCACGCGTATGAAAACTATTTTGGTCTGGCTTCTGGTTCCCTTACAAAGATCCTTGATCGAGAATATCAGATCTATGAGAATATTCATGTAAAGAATGATATTAAGGAAGATACATTTGCAAAAAAATCGTTTGCATCACACATTGTGATATCATCACGGATGCTTTTGGCTGGACTCGTTTTTTGCTTGGTAGCTGGCATCGGCATTTACGCGTATTCTGGCGCTCGACAGTTTGTGAGTGCGCCTTTTATCGATATTCTTGCTCCAGAGAATGGATCTCAAACCGATGCTTCTTCCACTGAGATTCGTGGTATGACACATCCTGAGGCGTTTCTTTATCTCAACGATGATCCAATTGCTGTGGATGTGGATGGCTCCTTTTCTCAAGAAGTTATCCTTACAGAAGGTGAAAATACTTTTTTACTTCGCAGTGAAGGTAAATCAGGTCAAAAGACGCAGAAGAAACTCATTATTGTCTCTACGTTTGCGCCTGAGGTTATTGTCCCAAAGGAGACTCCAGAAGTGCCTTCTTTTCCTGTGCGTGAGACGGTTACACTCACTATTACGGCAGGAGAAGAATCTGTTTGGGTGCGTGTTCTCTCTGATGATGTGGGTGTTTTTGATAAGACAATGGCTTCGGGTGAGCAGCAGTTTTTTGAGGCGCAGGAGAAAATTGTACTTACTGCTGGGCGGGGTAATGGTCTTACCATTACACATAATGAGCAAGATTTTGGTTTGCTTTCGGAGGATGAGGATGTGGTTCGAGGTGTAGAATTTGGTCGAGGCTACAATACACTGGAAGGTCTAGATGTTTCGGATGCGGTAAACCTAGAGGGAAATGATCGCGATACTTCTGATGATTCTGAACCGATTTCTCAATAGTCATAATTGATGGATTGTTATTCATTGTATCTGGCGCTACTTGTTAGTCTTGCAATTGAAAAAATGTTAGAATAGGTGTGACTTCTGGGATGTATTTATGATAAGACTTACGCACTTGGTGTACTTTTTCGTTAAATCTACGTTTTTCACTTACCATGGGTAGGCTATGGCTCGTGAAAAGCCTCGATGTTGTCTAAAATTACACTTAAGTGCGTAAGTCCTATATGATTGACAGTGGTATGAGGGTGTTGATGTTCTCTGGGATGTAGAGAGTAATATGTTGGAGGATTAATAAATGTGAAGCAAATATTATGGCTAAAAAAAAGACTGCAAAAGCAGTAAATACTGTAGTAGGTGAGGAAAAAAAGGTTGATGCTATTTTGGATGAGATTACAAGCAAGTTTGGTGATGGGACGCTTATGAAGTTGGGTGATGTGAAGCAAGTAGATGTCGAAACAATTCCTTCTGGCGCACTCTCGCTTGATTTAGCACTTGGAATTGGTGGGTTTCCTCGTGGTCGCGTCATCGAGATTTATGGTCCAGAATCTTCTGGTAAAACAACACTTGCGCTTCATGCAGTTGCCAATGCACAGAAAATGGGTGGCGTAGCAGCATTTGTGGATGCTGAGCATGCACTTGATCCTCAATATGCACAAAAGATTGGTGTAAATACTAACGAGCTTCTTGTGTCGCAACCTGATGCGGGTGAACAGGCATTGGACATCGTAGAGACGCTTGTGCGCAGTGATGCCGTCGATATTATCGTTGTGGATTCCGTAGCTGCACTTACACCACAATCAGAGATCGATGGTGAGATGGGTGATCATCATGTCGGTAAGCAAGCACGTTTGATGTCTCAAGCCCTTCGTAAACTTACACCGATTATGTCGAAGTCGAATGTGGTTGTGATTTTTATCAATCAAATCCGTATGAAGATTGGCGTGATGTTTGGCAATCCAGAAACAACTACAGGTGGGAATGCGCTCAAATTCTATTCTTCTGTACGATTGGAAGTGCGTCGCGCTGCTCAGATCAAAAGCGGAGAAGACGTAGTGGGAAATCGTGTAAAAGTGAAGGTTGTGAAGAATAAGGTTGCACCTCCGTTTAAGATTTCGGAATTTGACATTATGTATAATGAAGGCATTTCCTTGGCAGGTGATGTGCTTGATACTGGCGTAAAATATGGCATAATCGAAAAAAGAGGGAATTCGTATAGCTATGGTGAAGAAAAGCTTGGTGTGGGTCGTGAGAAGGCTAAGACCGGACTTAAATCAGACAAAAAACTTCTCGATAAAATTGTGCAAGCTACACATAAAGCCGTGAAGGAGAAGATTGCCAATCCTGATGCAATGGGTGAGCCAGATGAAGAATAAATCCCTCCTTTATTATGCGGCGAACCGAGAAAGATATCTGTAATGCAGTCACAAATATTTCCGAGGTTCGGCAGCATAAGGATTCATATACTTCGCAGCTTGCTTTCAAAGGTATGATATGAACGAAGTGCGTTCGCTGTCACAGCCCACATACCTGCATCCAGGTAGTTGGTTTTGGAATTTTGTAATATTGATTTGCTTTTTAAATCCTTCCACTTCTGGGAAGGATTTTTTTGCTATAAGCATAGATTTTTTTGGTAATTTTTATTGCATGATATCGGTCATGCTCTGCAAAAATATATTGACAAATTTGTATTTTATGCTATAATACTTTTTGTTCTATACTGACAACAAACAGGAGGGAAAAGTATGAAAGAATCCAAGTTGGTTTTTGATCAATCATGGGCACAAGTATTGGAGCCTTGGTTTACCAAGGTCACAAGTGGGACTTTTCGTTGTACATACTATGTAACAGAGAAGAGTGGTCCGTTCATGAAGATTAATAAAATCTTCAAGGATGAAGTGGACCATAGCATAGCTCAGGTCGAACTCACTGGGCGCGACAATATGCCACTGAGACTCCTCATTCATAGAGGTATGGGGATCGGTATATTTCAGGGAGATATTGTTCAACCATTGGAAGATGGATCGATTTTGATAGAAAGCAAGGAGGTTGCGCGAGAATATGATGGACCACGAGGTTTTTTGGTTATTACACAAAAGTTGCCTTTACAATCTCTTACCGGTGAAGAGATTTGTAAAATACGGGATGCAAAAGACGCTGCGAATGCGGAGTTTGAGGAAACCTTGCAAATGCGAAGTCGCTAATTTCTTACCTTGGACAGTCGTTTTCTCATGGAGAAGACGACTTTTTTATTGTGCTCGTTTAGTTGTTTTTTCTTCTCTAACCACCCCTTGACAACCCCTGTCAGTATGCTATAATACCTACATAAAAGAAACGGGTCTCTTTGTTTTCAATCATGTATCACCTCTTTTGAGGACATGGTTACAAACAAAGAATCCGTTTTCTTTTTTTTAATTAACACAGCCCTTCGGGGCGCAAAAACAAAAAGATGACTGAAGAAAAATGTGTCTCTTGTGGGTGTGATTGTATGCCTGCAG
Source organism: Minisyncoccota bacterium (assembly GCA_938044295.1). Classification (GTDB taxonomy): domain Bacteria; phylum Patescibacteriota; class Minisyncoccia; order Moranbacterales; genus JAHDCW01. The sequence continues at coordinate 49 of CALIRC010000005.1, read as the reverse complement.
ACGTAACAAACGATGATGCTTCTACTGTAGATGAGCATCATGAAAGTGA
>CALIRC010000004.1 GCA_938044295.1 Minisyncoccota bacterium | reverse complement strand
CGCGGTAAATTCAAAAGACCATACTACATTGGTTGCTGCGGTGAAGGCAGCAGGTCTTGTAGAGACACTCTCAGGCCCTGGCCCATTTACAGTATTTGCACCAGTGAATGATGCTTTTGCGGCACTTCCAGAGGGAACAGTTGATACACTGCTTCTTCCAGAGAATAAAGACCAGCTTACAGCAGTGCTGACATATCACGTAGTTCCTGCGAAAGCTATGAGTGCTGATGTTGTAAAGATGGTTGCTGATGATGGTGGAGCGCATGAAGTGACTACTGTACAAGGCGGAAAACTCATTCTAAAAAACGCAGGAGGTAAAGTAACAGTTACTAACGAAAATGGAAATGTAGCAACCGTTACAATCGCTGATGTTGAGCAGTCAAATGGTGTCATCCACGTTATCGACACAGTTCTTCTCCCGAAAAGCTAGTTCTTCATCGCGATTTTATTGGCCAATCAAATCGTAGTATGATGTAGAGAGATTCTGGAGACTTCCTTTAGAATCTCTCTCATCACATCGTAAGAATTACAGATATGTTTAGTATTATCAAGAAAATTGCCACACTTGACTCCAAAAAACTCACCACAGCACATGTTGGTGTCTTGCAAGCTTATGCATATCGAGCTTTAAAAGCTGAAACGGACGAACACCTCAAAGAGTATGGCCTTATATCATCCCAGTGGGCTGTGCTTGGTATGCTCTGGGCAAATTCAAATGGGATGCAGTCAAAAGAAATAGCACACATTCTCGGTGTAAAGAAACCATACGTGACGTCGATGACAAATCAGCTTCTTGAAAAAGGTCTTATCGTTCTTCTTCCAGATAAAAACGACAAACGAGCGCATCTTGTGAAACTGACGAGCAAGGGTAAGAAGCTCGTGCCTGTCATCGAAAAAAAATTACGCAAATCTATGAAGGGTCTTGTGAAGGGTGTGTCACCTCGTGACCTCATAGGATATATGAAGGTTATCAAATCTATTTCGGATAACTACAAAAAATAGCATGAAAAAATCATCTCTTTGTTTGTTTGGTTTTTTAACAGTTTCACTGGCTGTGTTGGCATATGTTGGATATGGGTATATGTACCGACAAGCAAAAATAAACACACCAAAGGAGACCACGTCAAAAATTCTTCCATTTACGCAGAGTGATTCTTATGAAAATTTTGAAAAGCCATCAGATAAGGATTTAAAGTCAGTACTCACAGAGCTTCAATACTATGTAACGCAGGAAGATGGAACGGAGAAATCGTTTGATAATGCGTATTGGGATAATCATGAGGATGGAATTTACGTAGATGTCATTAGTGGAGAGCCGCTTTTTTCTTCGCGTGATAAGTTTGACTCTGGCACAGGATGGCCAAGTTTTTTGAAGCCAATCGAGGGAGGTGTGGTGACAGAGCATGATGACTTCAAACTCACGAGCAAACGTATAGAAATTCGTTCAAAATACGGTGACAACCATATAGGACATATCATCATGGATGGCCCATTGGATAATAAGGGAATACGGTACTGCATGAACTCTGCTGCAATGCGCTTTATTCCTCTAGAGCAATTAGAAGAACAGGGGTATGTAAGATATGTACAATTATTCAGATAGTGAAAAGTTGCTTTTTCATACATAAGGCGCATACTGAAAGTATTATTGAATAAAATGTATTATGGAAAATATAAAAGCAAGTGATATTATTGGACGGAAGGTAATGGATGCACGCGTTGGTAAAGACGTGGCTGTAGTAAGCGATATTATCTATGACCCTAGCTCTGGGAACGTATTCGCTTTTCTTACTGATGACAAAGGATGGTTTGCAGGTGCATCCGTTGTGTATTTGGATGACATTGAGTCTATAGGTGAAGACCGTATCTTACTCAAATCGGAACTCGCAATGCACGAGGCAGCAGATGAGAAGAAAAAACTTGCTGGAATCACCGATACTGCAAAGGGCCTCCATAAAACTTCTGTGATTTCAGAAGGGGGGAACAAATTGGGTTTCATTGCGGATTTCACTTTTGACACTGCATCAGGACAGATTGAGAGTTTTGACATCGTACATCAAGAAACTGGCAAGTTGCAAAAAAATATCTCTGTCGGCACAGAAGACATCCTTACGTTTGGTGAAGATGGTGTGATTGTGAAAAATACTGTCGAAGAGAGAATGTCGTAGCACTATGAAATCACTTATTTCAGAAGTTACGAAACAAGCTCAAAAAGTCCTCGGTCATGCAAATGGACTGGAAAGAATCCATGCTCGCGTCAAAGCGCAGGATGAAATTGGTGTTGGTCCAACGGTGACAGATATGGAATAGCTTGCAACGTCTGCTGATGCTCTCACAGGAGAAGCTCTTGTGCTACAACAAGAAATTGAGAAATATAAAAAACTACTTTAGTCAAAAACAAACATGCTACAAAATATTGATTCAGCGAGATTGGTGGAAAAACTAGTAGATTTCATCCCTCATGTTATCGGAGCAATTATTGTGCTGATTGTCTTTTGGGTATTCTACTCTCTTACGAGAAAACCACTAGAGAGAGTGCTACAAAATGCAGAATTTGATGATGCGCTTGTCCGCATCCTGACAAAGAGTATTTACCGCACAGTTATCATTCTTGTTGCTATCATTATGGCAGCAGGACAGTTGGGTATCAATGTCGTAGCAGCAATCACAGGACTTGGTATTGCTGGTATTGCGATTGGATTTGCGGCTAAGGATTCGCTGAGCAACATCATTTCGGGATTTATCATTTTCTGGGATAAGCCATTTCATGTCGGTGACTGGATTACCGTTGCCGGTGAGTATGGAAAAGTGCATAACATCACACTTCGCACGACACGTATCAGGACAAGAGACAATACCTATGTCATTGTGCCAAACCAAAAAATTATCGATGAAGTCCTGACAAATCATTCAAAAGAGGGAAAAACGCGTGTACAAGCTGATGTAGGCATTGCATACAAAGAAAGTATACCAAAAGCACGTAAAGTACTAGAAGACTGCGCAAGGGGCATAGAAGGCATCCTAGACGACGAACCAAGAGTGACAGTTGTTGCGCTTGCAGACTCTAGCGTCAATCTCAGTGTCTCTGTTTGGGTAGAAAGCGCAGAAGATGAGCTGTCTGTGCAATATGAGCTTCTGGAAGCATGTAAGCTAGCGCTAGATGATGCAGGTATAGAGATTCCATTTCCTCACCTCCAACTCTTCGTAGAAGACATCAAGAACTCGCTAGAAAAAAACCATGGGTAAAAAGGTAGATATAGGTAAAAAGATTGCAAAAGGAGTCATTGCCTCTCATGCGGTAAGTGGGATTAAACAAAAAGCAAAAAATGTTCTAGCAAATGAAATGGAAGTGCAAGCAAAAAACTTACGTGGGTATGAAGAAGCTGTGCGACCAGATTTTGACAAGTACGCACATGAACTTGAAAAGCTCACATCATTTAAGCGGAACTTTCTCCTAAGTATCGTAAAGGGCGTTGGCACAGCAATCGGAGCAACGTTGATTGCTGGAATCGTACTCTCAATTTTTTTCAGTGTCATCGATACAGTCGATGATGTACCAATTATAAAAGATATTATTAAATCCACTCGTTAGTGAAGTAGTGTATTATGACCGAAAAACCTCTCGCTATTTGCTGGTTCCGACAAGATTTGCGCACTACCGATAATCCTGCGCTTCGTGCTGCACATGCTGCTGGCACAGTTTTGCCAATCTACATCCTCGATGACGATAGTGCTGATACATGGAAAATGGGTGGCGCAAGTAGGGTCTGGATTCATCATGCACTAAATTCTCTGGATGAAAATCTTGATGAGTCACTATCTCTTTATAGTGGCAATGCTCTTAAAGTCTTGACTAAGCTATGCAAGAAATACAACGTCAGTGGCATATATTGGAATAGGTGCTATGAGCCATGGCGTATAAAACGTGACAAAGAGATTAAAGAAAAATTAAGCAAAAAAGGCATTGACGTGAAAAGTTTCAACGGGTCGCTTCTATGGGAGCCATGGGAGAATCTCAAAGAAGATGGCACGCCATATAAAGTTTTCACACCATTTTACAAGAAGGGCTGTTTGCAGGCTAGTATACCAAAATCTCCACAATTTAGACCACGTGACATTGACTTTTTTACAGATAAAGAGTCGCTTAGTACAGACGATTTAGGATTACTCCCCGACAAAGAGTGGCACAAGAGTCTTGTGTCAGAGTGGGACATCAGTGAGCAAGGAGCCAAAAAACAGATGAAGAAATTCTTTGCTGATGGTGTAAGCAGCTATAAGGAATGTCGCAACATCCTATCACAAGAACATGTCTCTCGACTTTCTCCATATTTGCATTTCGGACTTATCTCGCCGCAGACTGTGTGGCATAGTACGAAGAAACTTACTCAAGATAGTAATACGATGACATTTCTAAGTGAGCTGGGTTGGCGAGAGTTCTCCTATTCACTCCTCTATCACAATAATGCTCTCCCAGAGAAAAACCTTCAAGAGAAGTTCGATAAATTTCCATGGGAAAAAAATAAACAGAACCTACATGCATGGCAACAAGGAAAGACTGGCATACCTATCATTGATGCAGGAATGAGAGAGTTGTGGCAGACAGGATACATGCATAACCGTGTACGGATGATTGTGGGGTCGTTTCTTGTGAAGAATCTCCTTCTTGATTGGCGTGAAGGTGAGAAATGGTTTTGGGACTGTCTTTTTGATGCAGACTTGGCAAATAACGCGGCAAGTTGGCAGTGGATAGCTGGCTCAGGTGCAGATGCTGCGCCCTACTTTAGAATTTTTAACCCCGTACTCCAAGGGAAGCGATTTGACCCTGATGGCACATACACACGAAAATACTTGCCAGAACTGGAGAAAATAGAAACTAAGTGGCTTTTTGAGCCATGGAATGCACCAGGAGACATTCTGAAAAAAGCACATATTCGCCTTGGTATGGACTACCCCACACCAATCGTGGACTTGGCAATTTCGCGAGAGAGAGCATTGGCAGCATTTAAGTCACTGTAGAGCTATTTTTTCCTAAAGTCAGCAACAACTTTTTTGTAGTGTTTTTTCTTCTCATTATTAAATCTATCGACATGAGCATACATCATTTTCCAGCGATGATTTTTACGAAGTGTCGTTTCATTATCGATAAGAAATTGCCAGTAGAGAGCGTCCCAAATGTCGCACCATGTCGGTGACGTTTCATTTTTTGAACAAGTATAATTGCTCATCTTCTTGATATAGTTTGACCCACAGATATATGGTTTGGTTGTGATGAAGTCAATCTTGCTACACTGACTCATGCCATAGACATTACCAACCATTACCCAATCATACGCATCTAGATACATTTCACTAAACCATTTGTGTACATGGTGGGGATGGACTCTTAGAAGAAACATCATATTACCTAGTAACATAAGTCGCTCGATATGATGAGAGTACCCAGTTTCAAGTAGTCGCGAAAGTGTATCATCGAGAGGTAAGATGCCAGTTTCACCGGTATAGAAAGATTTTGGTAGAGAACCTTCATGTCCCCATTCATTTGCATTTCGTAGCGTAGTGCCATAGAGGTCGTAGATTGCTCTCATATATTCGCGCCAGCCAATAATTTGACGCACAAATCCTTCTGTAGAAGCAAGAATTGCATCTTTATCTCTACTAGCGATATATCTCTCCATGACTGCATCGAGTACTTCCTGTGGTGTGAGGAGGCCCACATTGATAAGGGGTGAGAGGATACTGTGGTATAGCTGTGACTGGCCTTCAATCATTGCATCTTCATAGCGTCCAAAAAGAGCAAATCGCTCATTAAGAAACTTTGCAAGCCATTTCTGCGCTTGACTATGCTCAATTGGCACATAGACATTGCCACTGCCAATACTTTGAGGAAACGTTTTCTCCACGTATGCGCGTGCCTCTTTGATGTATTTGTTTTCAAGGGGTGTGATGTCACTTGGGATGCCACCGATTTCCTTTTTTGGTATCTTCTTTCGGTTTTCTTCATCAAATGACCACTTACCACCAATAGGTGCTTGTCCATCTTGCTCCAAGAGAATGTCACACTTCCTTCTCTGTGCAATGTAAAAATTCTGCATCCGAGGTTTTTTATCTCCAAGAAGAATTTTGTTCTCCTCTTGTGAATTGAGGAAATAAGGCGTTGATAACTTTTCAAGAGTAATATCATATTTCTTAGAGAAAGTGTTCAATCGACTCCATCTAACAAAATCACTAAAATCATAATGCACAATCTTTTTTAGTTGCTCACCAGGTAAAAGTTCGGTAAATTTGCGACCATCTTTCCATTCAATATATGTGACAGTATATTTTTTAGATAGTAAATACTCTTCATACTTTTTCATCGTTGCACGGTGAAATACGAGCTTGGAGAGGTGTATATCCAAAGGGTATTTCTTATCACCAAAGATGAGAGAGTCTTCAATGAGAATAATATGAGTATCCTTAGTAAAGCCAACATTTGCAAAGAGTTGCTCTGGGAATATGAGGGCTATAGTCGATGAGATATTTTTTGATTTCATATATATTTCATGATGTAATCTCAGTGTCTTTCGTAGTAGAATCACTCTGAGTCTTATTGGATTTGACCAATAATAGCATAACATATTGGCAATTCTATTTGGCAATCAATGTAATTTTCGGTACCCTCGCTTCGAAGCTGTGCTACATTTTTTGATTCAGGATAAGTAGAACATTCTTCCAATGTATCAATTCATCGATATAAAGTTTCAAAGTACATTTTTTCATGGCTACAAATAATAAAAAAACAGCTAAGTGCTGTTTTCTTGTTATTTACACGCCATAGATAATCGAAGTTCTACCCACAGGGCATGACAATACCGAGTAAACGAGTCTTAAACTTGTTGTGAGGGTGATTCTCCTACGAGATACATCAAAATCCCAAATTTGAAGCGCTTGGTTAAGCGGTTTTTTGGTATGGACAAAACTTAAAAAAAGTGATATGATAAACAGTCTGATTTTTCAGGCAAATCTTTAACAATAACTCTTTGGGAGAAGCGTCATGCGCTTAGTAAAAATAGTATTCATTGCAACTCTTTTGGTCGCTTCTTTTGAGGCAGTTGCACAAGGCATTGATATATATATTGCTCGTGAAGGTGAAACTGACTTCGTTCAGTATTTTCCACCACCAGTCGGCGTACCACAAGGCAGCCTTTCAAATGCGCCTGTGCTTCAGGCGAATATTCTTTACCCAATTACAATCAGAATACCAGGATTACGGGAAAGGGATTTCCAAATGGTGTACAATCTACACGCTGGTGGCAATTCCTCTGGGAGTGTAGGTCTAACACTTCCAAGTATAAATGAAGTACCACGGCGAAAGTACTTTTACGTAGCCATCAATGGTCACCCTTCTTACAACAATATACGAGAAGATGTTGTAGTAAATGAGCTATATGCAATTGGATTTCAAATTCTTCTTAGTGAAAAGGGTATTGATATATTGCGGCTAGATATGGCGTTAAACGGTGACACATATAAACACGAAGACTTCACGTTTGATTTTATTGAATTATCTGAATACGTGTCAGACGTTGGTTCAATACTGCATTCCGGCACAATTATGAATTCGAGGATGAAAGAAAGGCTTGATAAATTGTCCAATGATTACGACCGGGGAAAAGGGGTTCAGCAATATCGACTAATCGATTTTGTTTATGATGACCTTTGCAAGCGGAAAATCGGATGTTTCGTGAAAAAAGCAGAAGGTTTCGTAGCGACATTCATCGCAAACGCTCCTCGTATATAGCAAAAAGATTAGTCTGCACAAAATGTGCTGTCGCTCTTACGTAATAATGAAAGCCAAGCTTTCGTTTATACGAGAGGGCGGCTTTTATTTTGCGAAAATCTGTAGTTTTTCAATAGAGATTTGGATATACTCCCCCTTAAAACAAAGTTTTAAAAGCCACACATTGGGACACAAAAAAAGTCGCTTCAAATACGCTGTTGCGACTTTTTTGAAACGACCTATCCGCCTTTATCGGTACCACTATGTTTTTAATTTGTCACTCCTTCATCGGGAGTCTTCTCCGGTAAGGACATTGGAGTAAGTTTTCCAAATCCGCTATTACTACCGCCCCAGCGCTCATAGTCAAGTTGAATCGAAAAAATACCCTTTGTATTCGACGCTATCATCGTTCGATTCATCCGGTCTGTGAGACCTTTTAAAAAGTCAGGTGTCATGATTCTGCCCGCCCTTTTTGTCAGTGAATCCTTTGATACGAACGCTGTCACTCCTTCATCATGAGCTACAAATAGAGCGCTTTCTGCCAAGTGGAGTGGCATGTCAGTCTCGCGTGCAAATTCACGCAAGGCTCTTACAAATTGTTTATATTTTCTACTATTTTCATTCCGGGCCATTCTCATTCTCCACAACCACAACAAGATGATCTCCACGTATTGAAGAACTTACGATCGTGTGGTCGTCATGAAGAACAATGCCTACTCTACACCAAATAAGTACATTATGTCAAACGAGAAAATCAGATCTCACACATTCACGCAAAACATTACTTCTACATACGCAACACTGTCAAAAATAATATAATAGCAATCTTACCTACCAACAATACTACCTATATGTAGGCTGACACGCGATCTACACGTTAGAAAAACCGCTAATAAGGGGGTTTTACGTATTTACAAAAAAAGAATTATGTGATATTATATAAATGAATAGGACACTGGGTCCTAGAATAGAGGGGAAAAAATGACTAAAATGCATAATATCCAGAACAAGGTATTTGGAACAGTCCTACTCGCATTTGTCATGGCGAGTAATGTTTTTGCAGGACCGATGCCTGTGAGATTGGGGTGCAGTTTCATCGTACCAAGCCAAGGAAGTGATACCATGCGACTTAAGTGTGGCGAGGAACATATCGTTTTTCAAAAAGTTGTAGAAATGGCCATTTCGCCATATCAAAACAACCAAAAACAAGCGATATACTTCATAATGGAAAACAATGAGATCTCAAAATACGGATTCGATTCTAATTGGCTCGTTACGGGTGTCTTGAAAGAGCATTTCCATACAGTTTCATACGATTACGAAACACATGGAAAACTTGTGAGAGTACAATAGTTTTCTGATACTATAAATGCAGTAGGCCAGATGTAAATCTTACACTGGCCGAAGACAAAGGTACACTATTTCGATAGTGTTTTTTTGTGTTTAAAATCAGGAAGAGTATAGAATAGTTCATGCTTACAAGGATCGCTCCAGGAGATTAGTTATTGTGCTATTTACAAAATTCCAATTATGTGATATAGTAACCAAGGTTACTAATCTTACACATAGGAGATATACCTTGAAAAAACTACTCACTTTGGCACTCTTGCTCATTCCTCAGCTATGTTTTGGCGATGAAATAGGCTTTAAAGTATTAGACGGAGAATTATCTGGTCTGGAAAGTCAGCATATCGTTCATGATGGTTTGGATATCCGATACCAAGAATCATTCGACAATGGCATAGCCATAATGTATAGCGTAGAAAGCCATGAAACGGGCAAAGTATGTGATTTAGATATCACTGCTGCAGTAAAAGTAAAGGGTGGTGGAGAAGTCCTCACTCTTGGGAAAAACGCTCCCGGTCTTCATTCGGATATGTGCGTAGAGCATGCCTCCATTGATGGCTATGATGTCGAACTTGGTGATGTTATAGAAGTCTACGCCAGCTATATAACTGCGTGGAGTGAAGACAAAGGGCGATACAAGGTTGGGAAATTGATCACCTTACAGCTGGTCAAGATAAATCTACCTACCGTTTCAATCGTCAATATAAGCGATGATCCGCAGGAATTTATCATAAGGGCTGAACGTGGGAGTCTCTACGGACGGGCAATAATACCTGTACCGTATGAACTACTCACAAATACCCATATGTTATATCGGGATGATGTGATCTGCAAAGGCAATTTTTCAAGCGGGGAAAATCAGGTTTCAATCGAGGGAGTCTACACGACCTTTATGGGATCAAATTGCGATTATAAAATCGACTTCCGGGATGAGCTAATCGTTCCTGGGGTAACTCGCATAACTACTAAAATCGAATTTCCAGCCGCAGATGGGATGCAGCAATTGACGAGCTGGGTTGATGTAAATAAAGCTTTTTAAACAAAGCTCAATCTCAGTTTAGAAGTTCAAGAAAGTCGAAATACCCCTACTACAGCCGCCAACCGAAAATTTATTCGGATGGCGGTTTTCAATTTGCTCAAAAGGGTACATGAGTCAAAGAATGTATTTGACAAAGTAGGGCTTTCATAATATAATATACTGTTCGACATTTTCGTCGCTCTGACTTCCTAGAAGAGAAGTCAATAGGTACCTTCACAATTTATTTACAACACAGGAGTCTCCACATGTTAAATCGTAACTATATTTTAGTAGTATTACTATGGTGTGTCGTATTAATCGCACCGCAAACCTACGCCCTCGAAATAGACGGCTATGTAAGTGACTCAGCAGGAATGCTTAGTCCTGCTGAAGAGCAGTTAATGGAAGAAACGCTGCGCAAATATGAGCAGCAAACATCAGCTGAAATAGCTGTCGTAACTGTAGACTCAACGCATGGCAAAGACATCCTCGCATGGGCCAAACAGATAGGCAATGAGTGGGGAGTTGGTAAAGCCGATGCAGACAACGGCGTTGTCATAGCGATAGCACTGGACGATAGAAAATTTGCAATCGCTCCAGGGCTAGGTGTCGAGTTCTTTTTACCAAAAGAAAAGATAGACAGCATGCTCGAAAGAAATTTGCCGGGCGCCTTCAAGGAGCAAGACTCCGCGCGAGGTATCAACAATCTGTTGATTGACCTTACCGAAGCTGTAGGCCACGGTACACCTGAGGAGCGATTAGCTATTATCCAGGCCTTCAAAACACGTGCCAAAGAAGATGAGCGCAAACGACAAGAAAGGGTGAGCTTATTTGGTAAAGTTTTGGCTGGAATAATCGCTTGGGTGATATTTGTAGTCAGTGCATTCTTTGGCATCAGAAAAGTACGTAAAAATATTTCTGAAAAAAAGAGAAAGCAAGAGCTGACCACACAAGTTGAGCAGGAAATTTCGCAGGTTACTGAAAAGGTCTCACTGTATCGAGATAAAGCTTCTAGAATTAATGATAGCTCTAGCTTACCCGAGTGGATCACAGAGAGCTACGATGCACGCAGAGGACAGTTAGATCAGTATCTAGATAGTGCAGAGAGTCTCAAAAAAGAAGCAGCGAGCCTAGTCCAGTCTGATCCGGACGAAGCCAACGAAGTCATTACGCAAGCAACTCATGATTTAAGCCAGGTGCAGAAGTGCTTAGATGGTATCGATTCTACAGATAGTCAAATTACAGCATTTCAGCAAGAGGCTCTCACTACAGTCAATGAATCAGAGGATCTCTTGAAAACTGCTACGAGGCGAATTGAGGACTTGATAAATGAGGGATTTCACTTCGAAGGACGAAAACTCGCACTTTCTGAGTTAGCTGTGGAAGTACGAGAGAACGCCGATGATGCACAAAGTCGTATGTCTGGGGATAAGGGTGATAAAAGTGACGCTGTCGGACATATAGCGCAGATTGCAACGGCGCAGCTAGCCAGTATGCTCAAGGAGTTAAATGAAACCGTAGCAGATCGTAATTTCATCATCCGGGAAATCGCTGACATGAAAGAGACGACAGCATCAATCGCTGCACACGACACAGCACTACAGGAAAAAGTTCAGTATTTGCGAGAAAATGCGGTCCCGCTTTTGTGGCAAAAAGACGCCGACGATTTGGAAGAGTTAAAATCACAAGCGCAGGAACTGGTGGGAAACAAGCTGTCAGAAGCAGAGTCTAAAGTGGACATGCAAGTGCAGGATTTTGCAGCAGCGCGAAGTGCAGTAGAATCTGCACGATCTCATTTAAATGGTATTCAAGAGTTGCGATCAATACTTGATCACACTTATGAAGATTTTGAGAGCGCAAGAGGTGTGTGCTCGAAGAAGCTCAGAGCCGCTGAGACTAGGGTTCAAGATGCCTTGGAAGTGATCACAGATAGTGACGTCAAAGATTCAACCAGTAAGGAGGTGAAGCTACTTTCAGCTGAACTGGACGACGTTCGTGATTTGATTATTAACGGCAGTCAAGATGGCTTGTTCGATTGGTCGGTGTATAAAGAGAAATTGGGAGACATTATCTCCAATACACAGACAAACACCAAAAAGGCAAGGAGGGAAATAAGTGCTGCACAAAAGAAACGACGACAAGCCCGTCAAAGTCGTCAGGCTGCATACTCATCGTCTAGCTACAAAAGTCCATCGTCTCCTGGCCCATCATCAAATGATACTTTCGGCGGCGGCAGCTTCGGCGGCGGTGGATCATCTGGTAGTTGGTAAATAAATAAGATTGCAACGCAATTGACTCGTGGAAGAAGGTATTACCTTCGGAAGCGAGTTTTTTTACAAAAATTGTGCTTAGCAAGTAAATAAGCCATGTGATCACGCTTTGGCAAAATGAGACATTTGATTCATTTCAAAACATTATATAAATGTCTCATAAATTGATGATGAATTGACAAATACTACAATATAAAATATTCACACTTGAGGAACCTACCACCTACCTCCAATTAGTTGGTCACAACTTTCTCTCCACAACGTCTCTGACGTTGTTTTTTTGATCGCAATCACGATTCTTTAAGTTTCTCAAGAGGTTTCTTGAACCCAGAATATTCATAAGCCGTCCATTACATTCTTTCTTCACGAAGGAGATAGATTTTTTGTCATAATAAGAGAGGTTGGATCATTTAGGGATATACCTCCTAATGAAAAAAGTTTCCGAATATTGATTAAGTGGACTAATTTGTGGAAATTTTTTCTTCAAATTCTATGGATATTCTTTTGAAATTTTTCTTCTTTTCCGCATCGAACCGATCAACGTGGGAGTACATCATCTTCCAACGATGATTTTTCCGTAAAGTCGTTTCGTTATCAATAAGAAATTGCCAATATAGAGCATCCCAGATAGTACACCATTCTAGCTCGTCATCTTTTTTGCCATTTGCATAGTTACTCATTTTCTTTATGTAATTCGATCCACAGATATACGGCTTAGTTGTGATGAAATCAATTTTGCTACACTGACTCATGCCGTAAACATTTCCGACCATTACCCAGTCATAAGCATCCAGGTACATTTCGCTAAACCATCTGTAGACATGATGAGGGTCAACTCTGAGTAGAAACATCATATTGCCAAGGAGCATGAGTCTCTCAATATGATGTGAGTAACCTGTTTCATGCAGCCTCTTGATGACATCATCAAGAGGCTGGATAGCGGTTGTACCAGAGTAAAAGGCAGATGGCAGGGCCCTATGATGATTCCATTGATTGGAATTCCTAAGTGTAACACCATGCAGGTCATATACGGCTCTCATATATTCTCTCCAACCGATAAGTTGCCTGATAAAGCCTTCCGCTGATGGAAGCATGGTTTCCTTCTCTGCGCTTCTTTTGTACCTTTCTATTACTGCGTCTAGGACATACTTAGGGGTCAGGAGGCCACAATTCATAAGCGGAGAGAGAGTACTGTGATAGAGCTGTGAATGACCGTCTATCATGGCATCCTCATACTTGCCAAAGTTGTAGAAACGTTCATCGAGAAATCTATTCAGCCATTTTTTTGCACCAGTATGCGACGTAGGAACATAGACATCACCACTACCAATAGTAGTGGGGAAGTTTTTTTTGATGTACGATTTTGCTTCAAGTATATATTCATTTTCTAAAGGAGAAATATCTTTTGGAATAGCAACAATTTCTTTAATTGGAATTTTCTTTCTATTTTCCTCGTCGTATGACCACTTACCACCAATTGGTAGTTTTTCACTATCAACAAGAATATCAAGTTTTTTTCGCTGGTAAATATAGAAGCTCTGCATACGCGGCTTTTTGTCTTTTAATAGTGATGCATTTTCCACTTTGGTATTGAGAAAGTATGGAGAATTTAATTTTTCAAGAGCAATAGAATGAATTTTAGAAAATTCATTGAGCCTTTTTTCTCTTGCAAAGTCACTAAATTCATAGTAAGTAATAGTCTTTAGACTCCTAACTGCCAAGAGATCGGTAAAAGCTGCGTCTTTTTTCCAGTCTAAGTATTCGACATTAAAGCCCAGTGAGATCAAATAGCTTTCGTAGGATTTCATTGTTGCTCTATGAAACACACGTTTAGAAAAATGTATTTGAAGTGGGTACTGTTTATCGCCAAAAACAAGAGAGTCTTCTACGAGGACGATTAACTTTTCTGTCGAAAACTCAGGTTTTTCAAAAAGTTGTTCTGGAAAAACAAGGACTATTTCGGCATTTATTTTTCTTTTCATATATTAATTATATACTAAGCTCGTTTTGAAGGTGTGGTAGACTTCTAGAAATTCACTCTTACAAAAAGTTCACAAAACCACACATTGGGACTACATCCATATACTAAAATTGACAAATACTACAATATGATATATAAAATATTCACACTTGAAGAAATAGAATTACTGTTTCACTCTCACCCCGTAGTACGTTGGAGTAAATAATGATCACACCAATCTCGCAGCAAGAATTAGAGTCTTTATGCAAGGAGGAAGGAGTAAACTTCTCAAAAGTTAACGTTCAAAATCCCTGCTGGACGCCGTCAAGACGCAGGGTGGACGGTGTATCATCAGCATTAGTACGCAAAGATCTCATTTTGCGTAGTGATGGTTCTGCTATCTACCTAGATAGATTGATGTCGCATTCTTCCAAGGTGTTAGCAACCTCTCATATCAACAGAGGGGGAGATACCGGCGGGTTATCCTGGAACAATTTCGTTACATCAGTAACATCATTTACCTAAAATCGTTTCAATATTTTGTCGACCATGGCCGTGCCATGAGTCGACATTTTTTTTACACACACTTTCAATGATGGTCACCACTAATCGCTGTTTTTTGATACTAAAAGCTGGTTGATAGTTTTCTAAATGTCCATGCTTCATGCTAAAATTAGCTTAAAGTTTCCTTTTTACTCCGTAGTGTAATCTTCTATGAAAGAAAGTCTGTGGTCAATCAGCAAAATTTCAACATCTGGGAAGATGACCCTTTTGCTTAACTTGTGTTTGATCAGTGTTGCGATCTGGCAAGAATGGAGCGCAGGTTCGATGATCTTTTTTTTCTGGATTCAGGCATTAGTCCGTGGGCTTTTGCAAGCATTTTTGATATCAAAGATGAGACGTTATGCAATTATAAGGGGTAAATATTCTGGATACATTAATATTTTTGCCTTTATTTGTATCTATTTTTTGGTAAGCCTCTTACTTCTTTTTTTCTTGTTTATATTACTTGCTATCGCAGCGGGTGGTTCGCTTTCAGCAAGTATCTCGATGCATGATCTATTTCCTCATTTGCTGATTTTTAGTTTAATTTTGATCTCTATATGTGGTCAAGAGTTGTTTTCAGCAACACAGCGTAACAAAAAGTATGAGGAAATGGTAGACTCCACTGCCTTCAAAGGGGATCCTGTGGATGAAATAATCGTCATGTCTTTTATGTATTTATTGCCACTGTGTGCAACGCTACTGATCGCTTTTATCCCCGCGATAGCGTTGCAGTCAAACCTTGTTATTCTTACGATCTTTATGCTCTCAAAGATGTATCTTGACCTTATTGTGGAAAACTTCGTAGTAAGATTGCATTTTCACGAAATTGAGTTTAGAAAAAGAATGAGGCATAAATAGGATATTCAGTTTTTTAGAAAAGTCACTTGGACGAGCTCTTGTAGACCTAGGGCACAAAGTCCGCAAGGCAAACACAGGCAACTATTCGGAAAATCATCAGGTACATCTCATGACAGGTGACATCGGACACTACCTCGATCTTTACAAACAATTCATGGCAAATAGTATTACTGTAGCATTTGATCATCCTGATGTATTTATGGGCGGCTCCTTCATCAGACTTGGTACACAGGAGATTACACGCAGAGGTATGAAGGAGGGTGATATGGAAAAAATTGCAGAACTCCTTGATAGATCCCTAAAAGGGGAGAGCATCAGAACTGAAACAGAATCATTCATCGATCAATTCCGCACAGCTCACTACTCTTTTGATACTAAATAGCCAATTTTCTTAAAAATAGGCACTCGATAATCAAGAGGAGCCCCTCAATTCAGCGGGGTTCTCTTTTGCATTATGCCTTAAATGATAAAAAAACGTCAGCAATGCTGACGCTTAATCCGCTCAATTCCATAGCGCAGCGCTTTTATATCACCCCACGCGACTTGAGGATTTGTTCTTGTCCCCACAAAATCTCGTATGAGTACAAATGCAATTCCACTTTCTTTACATCGCCATCTTTTCTGACGGATGCGTAATTCTGATTTCTGTACAAACTTCTCTGCTTTTTCTGCTGGTGAACCTTGAAAATTCTTATGAATCCAGGTGCCTCGTTGCGTTATCTGAACAGGAAACATCCTGTCATCTTTAGGCATTTTGACAAAAAAATCAATCCCAGAAGCATCCTCTTGTTTTGTAGAGGCTATGACATAGCCCTTCCCATATTTTAGATAGTCACCTTTCTGTGCAAGCCGAAATCCATGACGTAGCAAAGAACCAATGAAAACATACTCCCGATGAGGAAGCTTACGTCGATTAGACATGTAAAACTCCCATAATTCAATATGAAATTAAGATAGTATAAATACAATATTTTGTCAAAAGGCACACCTCAACAAAGCTATTGTACTTGACGTAGCATTCAAATAGTAGTACTGTTCGACGTATCCTACATATTGGAGATAGGCGATGAGTTCCACAAAACTGATAAGCGGAAGAGAAATTCCAGTTCAATCCGATTTAACCAGCTACAAAAGAGTTAAGATTTTAGTAAGTGATGTAATTCCTGATCCAAATCAACCTCGTACGTATTTCGATGGAGCAGCTGC
>CALIRC010000003.1 GCA_938044295.1 Minisyncoccota bacterium | reverse complement strand
GAATTACAACCACAAGAAGAAATTAATCTCGATCTACTACCACAAAAAAGTGAACAAAAAGTACCTTTTGTAACGCAGGCACCAGAGGCACAATGGGAAGATAAGAGATTTCAAGATGCCTGCGAAGAAGCGTCCATTCTCATGGCTTTTCAATGGGTCGGGGGTGACAGAGAATTAAAAAAAGAAGATGCAACTGCTGCACTAGAGGAAATTTTTGCAGCAGAGGAGCCACTTTTTGGAAAAGATGCAATTGATACATCAACCAAGGATACACAAGTACTTATGAAAAGCTTTTTCGACCACGATACACTGTACAAAGAAGATATTTCAATAGAGGAAATCATAAAAGAGCTCGCCAAACAAAAAATCATTATCGTACCAACGGATGGCACAAAATTAAATAACCCATATTTTTCTGGAGAAGGACCCGAAAGACACATGCTTGTAATTACTGGCTACGATCAGAAAAAAGGTGAGTTCATCGTTAATGATCCTGGTACAAAGAGAGGGAAAGGATTTCGTTACCCTATGGAGCGGCTCTACGATGCAATTAGAGATTACAAAACGGGTAATAAGGAGCCAATTGAAAGTGTAAAAAAGAACATGATCATTGTCGGGAAGTAGAAAAATACCCCTTACTATAAAATGCGATAAATAAATGAGGACTTCCTCACTTTAGTGCAATGTGAGATACAAACACTACTTTTTCTGTATGGCGTACAGACGTACGTCGTCAAAAAAGGAGTATTTGTAACGAAGTAGTGTGCAAAGTGAGGAAGTCCTATAAATTCTTTATGAACATTAGCAAATGGACATACTGCCCTCACTGCGGCTCAAAAAAAGTATATACAGAAAAAAATCACTTCCTATGTAATACCTGTAAAAGGGTAATCTATCAAAATGTAGCGACAACAGCAAGTATAGCTTTCTATACACCAGAAGGAGAAACAGTCTTGTGTGAACGTGCAAGAGAGCCATTCAAAGGTTTCTTTGATTTTCCTGGTGGTTACGTAGACCCAAAAGAAAATGGTCAAGAGGCAATTACAAGAGAGGTACGCGAAGAGTTGGATTTTACACTAGATCAAAAAGAGATCACACTTCTTATTACAGCCCATGACAAATACCCATTACAAGATGGCGATCATACACATTTTTTGGATCTAAGCTTCATTTATCCAATCACAAGGGCACAATATGCCAACATGAAAGCACTAGATGATGTTGCATCAACTACACTTATAGCAATAGAAAAAATTGACGAAAAAAAACTTGCATGGGAGCATGATCTGCTCACAATTCAGAAATTGAAAGAACACATTGCTTATAGAGGACTTTCTCACTTTAGTGCAATGTGAGGCACAAATAAAGCATGCTGTGCACTGCAAAATAATGATGAACGGGAAAATGCTGGACTTTAGTAGTACACAGCAGGATTAACTGTGGCACCTGATGGAATGCGAACGCCTTTCACGCTAGAAGAGTTTACAATTCTGAACGTTGACTTCACGAAAAGAGAGAGGTGAAGGTGGGTAGCAGTAGAAAAACCAGTATTACCCATTACTCCAATCTGGTCTTTGCGATCGACACGCTGCCCATTATTAACATGAATTTGTGAGAGA
This sequence comes from Minisyncoccota bacterium, assembly GCA_938044295.1. GTDB lineage: Bacteria > Patescibacteriota > Minisyncoccia > Moranbacterales > JAHDCW01. The sequence continues at coordinate 16,883 of CALIRC010000003.1, read as the reverse complement.
TGACCGTAAAGCGACACGAGTCCATTTTCATGATCAATTGCTACCCACTTGCCATAGCCATAGCGACCCATGTTGCCGACAGCAAGCACCTTACCTTTGCCCACAGAGAGAACGGAGCGATTATTGCGACCAGAGTAATCAACGCCATTATGATGTCCTCCCTTGTAATGATGTGAAAAAGATGTTTTTCCATACCCTTGCGTCACCTTGTACGGACTTTTAACAGGTCGTGAAAAATTGACATCTTTTTTTGATGGGAGATCACTGAGATCGAAACTGCCATCATGAGTAGAACCCAGAGAGTTAATCTCATTCAATATATCAAGTTGTTCAGCGAGAACATCTTCGAGATGCTTCTCATACTTAATTTGCTCAGCTTGTGTTTCCAGAGCATCAAGCTTCTTCGTTTCACGCGCACGCTCTACAGCTCTATTCTTTTGTTTAAGGTTATTCTGAATAGTTTCAACTTCTTTGCGTTTAGAATCCAGCGTATCGCTACTGCGCTCAAGTTTAATTTTTTCAGAAACAATAATTGTTGTCAGCTCGCTCAACTTTTCAGTAATTTGTGATTGATTATTTTCAAACGAAAAACGTTGTTTCGTTTGTGGAAAAAGATCTTCGATCTGCTCACTACTTCTAATTGTGTCGTATTGATTGCGAATGAGGCTTGCTAGAAGCGTTTTTTGACTTGCAATAGAAGCATTTTTCTGCGCTATATCTTCTTTGATGATCTTAATATCCTCCAGAAGCACAGTGATTTTGTTGGTATTTTCGACTATATTTTTTTCTAGAGCACGACTTTCTGATTCTAAGGTATTAACTTGCTGATCAATTGAGCTTTTTTGTTTGGCTTTGAGGTCGATAAGTTTACGATATTTTTCTTCTTTTTCCTTAAGTTCTTCAAGTGCATCTTTTCGTTCATCAATCGGATCTTCGGCACTGGCCGACACAATCATCCAAAAGAAAAAAAGAAGAACCCCAAACAATGTGAGAAGGAGTAACCGTACTAGCGAGGATGGAGGTAAATAGAATTTTTGCATACTTTCTATACAATACCAGGTATAGCAGTGTTGTAAAGATTGGCGCAAGTAAAAATTGAGATAGATTTGTCCACAGATTAATTGAGAAAAAGATGAGACATGACGACGCTAAAGTATGGTATAGTGAAACAAGTTGATACAGTCTGACAACTCATGCTCAATTAGGAGGTCGGTAGTGTGAGCAGGCAGCATCACAATGAGGCAATTATAGCTTCACTAAGCAGTAATCAGTTTTTTCGCGTATGGAAAGAGATGAAAACTTTGTTGAACAAGTAGTAAAAATGCTTGTTGATCACCCAGATGATGTAAAAGTAGATCGTACGGTAGATGAAATGGGCGTATTGATCACCTTAAGTGTACATCCAGAAGATATGGGTATGGTAATCGGAAGAGAAGGGAGTACAGCAAAAGCATTGCGTACACTTCTGCGTGTCGTAGGCGCACGAAATAATGCTCGTGTAAACCTCAAAATCAACGAGCCAGAAGGCTCGGAAAGGCCACAACGAGAAAATAATCAGCCTGCTGAGTCAAGTGAGAAGAAAACACTTGACCAAGTAGTCGGAGACATTCAAATTTAGAAAAGTACGTGACTAAGAAAGTAAAAAACACCCTCTAAAGGGTGTTTTTTCTTGCACAGATGCAAATACAATTTACTGTGGGGATACTTAAATCACCATGTCTTTTGGCTGCAATTTGAGGTACAATAGATGACATGAAAATAGAGATACTCACAATTTTTCCAAAAGCAGTAGAAAACTACATGGAGACATCGATTTTAGGTCGAGCGCAAGTAAATGGTATTGCTAAGTGCAATGTGCATAATTTAAGAGACTACACACTAAGTAAGCATAAAAAAATCGATGACACACCCTACGGTGGTGGTGCTGGGATGGTACTACAAATTGAGCCCATTGACAGAGCCTTGAAGAAAATCACCGATAAAAAAAGCACAAATAGAACAATAGTGCTAAGTGCAAAAGGTAAAAGATATACACAAGCAGATGCGAAACGTTTGAAAAACTATAATCAAATTATACTTATTTGTGGGCGCTATGAAGGGATAGATGAGCGCGTTACTAATCATCTGGCAGATGAAGAAATCTCAATCGGAGACTATGTACTTACAGGGGGTGAATTGGGAGCAATGGTAATTGCAGACAGCGTTGTAAGACTACTCCCAAAAGCATTAGGAAATAAAGAGAGTGTTACACAGGAATCACACAAAGAAGAAGGCTACAAAGAGCACCCACAGTACACCAAACCAGAAATATACAATGGCTGGGCTGTTCCAAAAGTACTACTCAGTGGCGATCATAAAAAAATTGCACAGTGGCAAGAGAAGGCTAGTGCATACAAAAAAAGCGCATGTGATGAGGAAAAAGAATAGACAGAAAAAAACAAAACGAGTCATCAGAAGGGTTGGAGTTGAAAACACAAAATCGTCAAAAAAAACTCGCACAATCTTCTATGCAGAAGGCACGTCCGACCGTCTGCTTTTTGGGATTACGGCTGCATTAACAATTCTCGGACTCATGATGATCGCAAGTGCAGGAGTAATTTTTGGTCTAGAAAGATTTGATGATGAATATTACTTTTTTAAAAGACAGCTCATAGGGGTAGGACTTGGAATGGTAGTGTTATTGGTTTTGGAACGCATAGATTACCATTTCTTGAGACGTTGGTCCCTCTTTATATTCTTAGGTGCAGTATTATTATTAATTGCGGTGTTGCTACCAGAAATTGGTGTAAAAGCCTACGGCGCGCAACGCTGGATTTCGATAGGTAGTGTAACATTTCAACCAGCAGAAGCAGTAAAGCTTGCGATGATTCTATACGTCAGTGCCTGGTGCGCATCTAAAGGCGTCAAAAGGATTAGTGATATTTCGGAGGGGTTTGTACCTTTTTTAGCAATAGTAGGAAGTATAGCATTTCTCATCATTTTACAGCCAGATGTTGGAACACTTGGTATTATAGTACTCACAGCTATGAGTATATTCTTTTTAGCAGGAGCAAATCTCACACATATTAGTGTGACGATATTCATGGGTATGGCAATGCTCTTTGCGCTCATTCGCGTAGAGCAATACAGGATGCAACGATTTTTAACATTTCTTAACCCAGAAGCAGATCCTCTTGGCGCCGGGTATCATATTACGCAAGCGGCAATAGCCATTGGAAGTGGGGGGTTATTTGGACTTGGATTTGGGCATAGCAGACAAAAACAACTATTCCTTCCAGAGCCTGTCGGTGACTCTATTTTCGCAGTAATCGCAGAAGAGTTTGGCTTACTCGGTAGTAGTGTGCTCATATGCATGTTCGCACTACTAGCATGGCGCATCTTTTACATTGCAGCACATGCACCAGATCTTTTTGGGCGACTTGTAGCTGCTGGAATCGGTGTGTGGCTTGTTGGGCAAGCGTTTATAAATATCGCAGCAATAAGTGGACTCATGCCATTGACAGGTATCCCACTTTCATTTGTGAGTTTTGGCGGGACGTCTATGGTATTTGGACTTGCAGCAATTGGCATTCTCCTAAATATTTCCAGACAATCCAAAACATAGATCAAAAAGCCTTCCCTATTGTATAATGATTAAGAGAAAGTTTCTAAATTAATACAGCGCATATGGTTACTAAAGCACTAGAAAAAGCATATAAGACCTCAAAAGAAAAATCATTTCTTTATCTATTTGTAACTGGAATCGCAATTGTAACGTTTTGGCGTGGTGTATGGGGTTTACAAGACATCTTTCTTTTTCCAGGCAATCCAGCAGTAAGTTATATGTTTTCTTTTGTGATTGGCGGATTGATACTATATTTTAACGATCGAAAATTCAATGAAATCTAATATATGAGAATAGTCCTTACAGGCGCTGGCACCGGTGGACATATTTATCCACTTGTAGCAGTAGCAACAGAGATCAACAAACAGATTCCGGACAATGAAATGCTTTACATTGGTACGAGGTCCCAAATGTATAAGCAAGCAGAGGCTGAAATGGCGAGGCTACAAATTCCTGTCAAAAACGTAATGACAGGAAAAATGCGACGCTACTTTTCCCTGCACTATTTTATCGATTTTTTTCGAATTCCAATCGGAATAGTACAGTCACTCTGGATTTTACTAATCTACATGCCAGATGCAGTTTTTTCAAAGGGTGGATATGCTTCAGTTCCTGTGGTCATCGCTGCCTGGATTTATCGGATCCCAGTGCTTACACACGAAGGTGATGCTATGCCAGGCTGGGCAAACCGCGTCAATGGAAAAATGTCACGTTTTGTAGCTCTAACATTTGCAGTTGCGCAGCGATACTTTGCACCAGGTAAGACGATGGTGACGGGAAATCCAATGCGCAAAAAAATGAAAGAAGGTGATGCAGATCGAGCACGTGCAAAGTGGAAAATCGAGTCAAGTGTCCCAGTTGTTTTTTTCTTTGGTGGTTCGCAGGGCGCAAGAAATCTCAATACTGCAGCCGTCAAAGTCTTGCCAGAACTTACAAAAGTTGCACATGTATTACACATGGCAGGGAAAAATGAAGTCGAACGTACTCGAGTACTTGCTGGGAAAAAGGGTTTCAGAGGGGATGGAGAACGCTATACACTCGTCCCATACCTTGAACGAGATGACATGGCTGATGCATATGCGCTTGCAGATGTGATCGTTGCACGACCCGGAGCAAGTACAATTACAGAAATAGCAGCAAACAAAAAAGTGGCACTCTTCGTGCCACATGGCTTTGCAGCAAATGATCATCTACGAATGAATGCATTTAATATCGCAGAAGCAGGAGCTGCGACAGTACTTGATGAAGATAATATGGGTGAACATATTTTCGCACAAAAAATTGAACAATTACTCAGATCAAATACCATTCGCAAGCAGTTCAGTGAAAACATCAGTGCATTTTATCATGAAGATGCAGCAAAAAAAATTGTCACAGGTATCATCCGTATGCTTGAGAAATAAAATGAAATAGACGAAGCTTCTTAAGACTGTGCACATACAAAGTGCATATAAAAAACCTGTATGAAAAAAATCTATATAATCGGCATTGAGGGAGCTGGAACATCAGCTCTCGCACAAATCTATATTGCGCAAGGACACACAGTAATGGGCTCAGATGATGGAGATGGTTTCTATAAAAAATCATTAGAAAAAGCAGGTATAAAAGTATATCATTCATTTGATACCGCACACATCAAAGACGATATAGACTACGTTGTACATTCCACAGCATTTAATGAAAGTAATATAGAGATAGAAGCCGTAAAAGAAAAAAAGATAAAACTACAATCATATCCAGAAGCGATAGGAGATCTTGCAGAGAACCTCTTCACAATTGCCGTATGTGGTACACACGGCAAAACCACAACTTCAGGCATGCTCGCCCATGCAATGATAGGTGCAGGAAGAGATGTAAATGCACTCATTGGCGCACCAGTCGTGGGATGGAAAAGTGGAGCGCGCACGGGGACAGGTAAGGAATTTATCCTTGAAGCTGATGAATATCAAAATAAGTTAGCATTTTACAGACCTCAGTCGGCAATTCTCACAAGTATAGACTATGATCATCCAGACTTTTTCCCAGACAGTGCGAGCTACGAAAAAGTATTTACTGACTTTGTACAACGAATACCAGCAACTGGATTTCTCGTTGTACATCATGATGTGTGGAAAAAGATAAAAGATATACTTCAAGTGCGTGCACATGTTTTCACATATGGTGAACAAAGTGATGCAGATCTCACGATCATAGAAAGAGAAGTGCAAGAAGAAAAACAAAACATTATCTACACATTTAAAGAAGAAAGAAAAACACTAACTGTACACCTCCCAGGTAAGCACAATGCTCTAAATGCAGTAGCAGCTACATTGATGAGTACCTTGATAACAGGGAAAGAAGAAGAGTCTATAAAGGGTTTAGTAAAATACAGAGGTACAAAAAGACGCTTTGAGCACAAGGGCTTTTATAATAGCGCGGTACTGATTGACGACTATGCGCACCACCCAGAAGAAGTACGTCTCACACTTGCTGCTGCAAAAGAACTCTACCCAGACAAGAATATTATTACAGCATTTCATCCACACACATACTCGAGGACGAAGGCATTATTAGAGGAATTTGGTCGGGCTTTAGACGTAGCTGACAATGTAATAATCCTTGACATTTATGGAAGTGCTCGAGAAATACAAGGTGGCGTAGATGCAACTGATCTAGTAAAAGCAGTAAATCAAGGTATCTCAAAAAAAGCAAAGCACATAGCAACAATCGATAAGCTAGCGCAGTGGGCCAAAAAAAACCTCACTCAGAGTGATGTCTTTCTAACGCTTGGAGCAGGCGACGTCTATAAAGTACACGAAAAAATACGCTAGGACAAAGTAAGTAAAATACGACATTTTTGCTTTTCGCATTGCTTGGAGTATGATAAAAGTAGTGAATTGTGGTAAAATGCATCACTGCATTGTAAACCCTCCTTATTTATCATTTACATACCTTTATGGAAGTTTATTTATTAATTGCACTATATCTCATCGTACTGCTCTACAGCATTATATTGCATGAAATATCACATGGCATCGTTGCGCTATGGTTAGGAGATCGCACTGCAAAGGATTCTGGTCGGATCACACTAGACCCGCTCCCACACATCGATCTCATGGGGTCAATCATTTTACCGCTTATTATGATCATAACTACACCATTTGCATTTGGCTGGGCAAAGCCAGTGCCATACAACCCGCTGAATCTTATCTGGCAAAAATGGGGACCAGTCTGTGTGGCTTTTGCAGGACCTATAACAAATTTCATCCTTGCAGGGATAGCAGCGATGATTGGTGCATTCATAGGAATCCCTTCGTCATTGAAAGCGCAGATTATAAGTGAACTTCCAAAAAAGTTCATGGAAGGCGAGATGGTAGCACTGGTTGCAGGGGATCTCGGTGCGATCTTTTTTCTTATTACAGTCATGTGTGTTTTCTGGAATGTGCTTTTGGGAATTTTTAATCTGATTCCTTTGCCACCGCTCGATGGGTCAAAACTCCTTTTTACGCTAGCACCAATTAAGATGGAAACGCAGATCTTTTTAGAAAAATGGGGTTTCATAATAGTTTTTGGTTTAATTTTTCTCACACCCTTAGGAGTACTTTTTTCTACAGTAGTACAAAAAGTTTTAAACATCTTTTTTGGATTAATGCTGTAGCACTAGAAAATACGCAGTAGGCATAGAAATATATGGTATAATTTCCGTCATCACGTTAAATAATGAGTATATGGAGTTCAAGGATGCCCTAAAAAAGATAAAGAAAGAAGTTGATCAGGTATTAGATATTCATCTTTCAAAAGAAATCGAGCAAACAAAGCAAGATGACATTGTTGTCGCAAATGCAGTAGAGCATCTCAAAAAAACAGTCTTACACGGCGGCAAACGCGCCCGTCCTGCTCTTACTGTGTATGGATATAAATCAGTGACCGATAAGTCGAATGATGATCTTATGCAGATAGCTGCAGGTATGGAACTATTACATACTTTTTTACTCATACATGATGACATTATGGATCAAGATGATTTGCGACATGGAGTACCGACAATGCATGCTGAGTACACGAAGCGGGCGAAAATTTTATTTGGCGAGGAAAATGCACATTTCGGAGATAGTGTAGGAATCATCATGGGAGACTATTGTTATGCATTTGCTAATAAATTGATATTTTCTACAAATTTTGCGCCAGAATTAATCATAAAAGCGCTCACAAATATTCAAAAGGTTGTGAAACAGACAGCAATTGGACAGTTCCAAGATGTTGTACTGGGCTATGCAAAAGATGGGTCAGAGGATGAAATTATGAAAATGTACGAAAATAAAACAGCGAGATATTCATTTGAAGGTCCACTACATGTGGGTGCGATACTAGCTGGTGCTGATAAGAATTATTGCAAAAAATTGAGTGACTTTGCTTTGCCTCTGGGGATAGCGTTTCAAATTCAAGATGACATCCTCGGCGTATTTGGTGATGAGGAAAAAACAGGGAAACCAGTAGGATCAGATATCGAAGAAGGAAAAAAGACAATCCTTGTAGCAAAAGCATTTGCCAATGCAAATAAGAAACAAAAAAACGAACTACAGTCATTACTAGGGAAAGCAAATGTCTCCGAAGAAGAGGTGCGGCAATTCAGGGCAATACTCACAGAAGTTGGTGCATACCAAGAGGCACGGGAAGAAATGACGAGACTATTAGAGAGATCAAGAGAAAAACTCCACCAAGGCAATTTTAAGGCTGAAGCACATGATTTCTTTGAGGGCATGATAGAGTATCAAAAGAAAAGAGAAATTTAAATACATATGAAAAATATAACTGTACCAAAGCATATAGCAATCATTCCAGATGGTAATAGACGTTGGGCAAAGGAGCAAGGAGAAAAGCCTTGGATAGGCCATAAGGTGGCAGCAGAAAATCTCGAACATATTGTTGATACAGCAAGAGAATTAGGAGTAGAATACATGACATTGTGGGGATCTTCATTGGAAAATTTAGAAAAACGTCCTCTCGCTGAGAAAAAAGCGCTTCTTGATATTTACAAAACATTTTTCAAGAAGTTAATATCCAGCGATAAAATCATGAAATACGGTGTACGCGTACGAGTGATTGGTCAGTGGCGCGAGAAATTTCCAAAAGTGCTCGTAAATTTATTTGAAAATGGAATCGAAAAAACAAAAAAAAATACCAAATTCAATCTAACACTGTGTCTTGCCTATAGCGGTGACGATGAAATGATCAGCGCGATCAAATCGATCGTCGAGAGTGGTGTTGGTGCAAATGAAATATCAGGTGAGCACATTAAGAGAAACCTAATGACATCTGACTTACCACCTGTAGATTACATGATTCGTACGGGGGGTGAACCACATCTCAGTGTAGGTTTCATGATGTGGGATATTGCAAATACGCAACTTTTTTTCACCGAAAAACTCTGTCCTGACTTTGATGAGAAAGCATTTAGGGTTGCTTTAGAAGAATATGCTAGCAGAGGGCGACGACATGGTGCATAGAGCCTGTCCACGATCTATTTTTATGGTAGAAAATGAAATGATTGAGAGGAAATAGCATCAAGATACCACTATGAAATCAATGCATTTTGTAGTCAAAAATAGGGAAATTTTAACAGGAGAAAAAATTGTGAACAGTCTCATAAACTCAGCTCTAGTTATTTTTATAAAAGAAAAGCACGCACAACATCATTATGCTATAATAAAAAAAAGAAAAAATAACAAGTATGAAAAACATTGTCAAAGAGATTACTGTTGAAAGCACAACACAAATTGAATTCATCGATATCACAAGCGAAGTTGTAACCGCAATAGAGTCAAGTGGAATCAGAGATGGTTCAGTATTAGTGTATGCACCACACACGACGATGAGTATATCAATTAATCATGCTGAGTCAATGCTTATGCAAGATTTTATGCGTATGCTCTACAGGATTGTACCAGTTGATGACCAGTACTCGCATGATCTATTTGAGTTGAGGCGCGACCATAAGTCAGATGGAAGAAGCAATGGTCATTCTCATTGCAAAGCACTACTTCTAGGAACAAGTGAAACGATACCAATTGTAAAAGGTAAAATGATTCTTACAGAGCTGCAAAGTATCTTTGCAGTTGATTTTGATGGTGCAAGAGAACGAAATATTTTCATCCAAACAACGGGAAAATAATATATGAGATGAGATAAGATAGGATAATAGTATACGTCAATGAGTAGTAAAATCGTCAACGAAATGATTCACAAGGGTTGTCTAAAGACAGATGCGATTATTGATGCATTTGCGGATGTGCCACGTGTAGAGTTTATGCCAAAGCGATTTCGCAGTGCATCAGAAGCAGATATTCCCATTCCATTAGGCTATGGACATATGATGCCATCACCGTCGATTATTGCGAACATGCTGGAATTGCTCGATGTCCAAAAAGGGCATAATGTATTGATCGCAGGATTCGGAAGTGGGTGGGTAAGTGCACTCCTATGTCACATCGTTGGGCAAAGTGGTCATGTCACAGCATGTGATGTCTCACATGCTATCGAAGAAGATGCTCGCGCAAACATCGCAAAATTCTCATTTATAGGACGTGACCATATTATTGATTTGCAAACAGTAGAATCATGCAAAGACATACAGTTTGAAAAGAAATTTGATCGCGTAATTGTATTAGATGTTTACTTCACTGAGTGCAATTTTGAGCGTTTTCTGACACAAGAGGGTATCCTTGTAATGCCACGAGAAAATAAAATACATCGCACAAAAAAAACGACAGACGGTAAAATAAACATCGATGCTTTTCAAAAGCTAAATTTCCTTCCACCATCTAAATAGATGTGAAAGGGAAATGTTCCAACAACAATTCACTATAATATCAGTGATGAAATACTAGCGATCGCTAGTGTTTTCATCTTATACATAAAATGACAAAAACTCTACTAAGTTTACTCGTTCTGTCTGTAATATTCGCTGGGATATTTGATTTCTGGGTGCGAACACAAGACACAAGAAATACAGTTGCAAAAGAATTCGTCATAGCAGGTAATGATGCGCCAGGTGGACGCGACAGTCTTATAGAAATTGGCGAAAAATTAGAGGAACAAGGAATCATCGCATCAAGAATATATTTCTACTATTATACATGGCGCAAATCACTACGAGGCAGTTTTCTGGCAGGTAGATACGTCATTCCTGCAAATAGCTCTTTTGCGGAAATGACACACCTCTTCACTCAAGGTGTGATCAAAGAAGTGAAACGAGAAGAAATCACAGTGACGTTTAAAGAAGGTCTGACATTAGAAGAAATGGCAGATGTCGTGGGGGAGAATGATCTTCCCAAAGAAGAATTTCTTACACTTTCCAACACGCCAACTGCTGACTTGTTCGAAAAATTTCCCTTTCTAAGAGAGGGAAAATCACTCGAAGGATTTCTTTTTCCAGAAACCTATAACTTTTTTCCTGATGCAAGCGCTCTAGATATTGTCAGTAAGATGTTAGTTACTTTTGAAAAGAAAGTGAGTAAAAGCATGCGAGAGGACATTGCTGCAAAAAATAAAGACCTTTTTGAGGTCATTACACTTGCAAGTATCGTAGAAGGTGAAGTAAATGAGGGAATCGACCGCGGCATCGTTGCAGGCATTTTCCAGAACCGGCTCGATATTGATATGGCGCTCCAGAGTGATGCTACAATCGACTATATAAAAGGTATTGCTGAGATCAAGCATACCTATGCAGATCTTGAGATTGATGATCCTTACAATTCCTACATGTATCCCGGCTTGCCACCAGGACCAATCAATAGTCCATCTCTAGAGTCAATTATCGCAGCAGCAAATCCAAGTGAAACTGACTATCTCTTCTTTCTCAACAACGCTACAACAGGGGAGACAGTATTTGCAAAAACATTTGAAGAACATATTGTCAACAAGGCTAACAATGGATTGTAGACAATTTTACAACAATAATGCATAGTGTTTTATATGCTATAATAAAGCTACAGTAAATCGTTAACATATAAGTTTATGGACAACTACTTACCACAGTCATTCATGACAGACCAAATGTCTGGTCTTATGGATACGCTTGGTACAGTTATGGGAGCTTTGTTTATCTTAATTATTGGACTTATTCTTGCAAAAATGATTGCAGGGATCGTGCGCAAAGTCCTCAAGACGATCAAAGTGGATGATGCAGTGCTGCGATTCTCATTTTTTCGTCAAGCACAGGAATCAGGGTGGAAAGTCCGACCATCAGTTATTTTTTCACAAATTGTGAAATGGTTGATCATCCTCATGACCTTGATTGCGGTTGCAGACAAGCTCAGCTTAGAGTCGATCTCAGGTCTACTCGCTCAGATCGTTACATTTATTCCGCAGCTAATTGTTGCAGTAATACTCATTACGCTTGGTTTTGTTGCAGGACAATTCATCCATGACATTATCGCGCAGTCAATGCGTAGCACAAATGCAGCGCACGTACTGCAGGTATATGTCCCAATTGTCGCAAAATTTGCAATTATTGCCTTTGCAGTAATGGCAGCAGCAACGCAAGTAGGGATTGCAGAAGAACTCATTAGCACATTCTTCGCAACGTTTCTGCAAGCACTTGCGCTCTCACTTGGATTGGCTATTGGATTATCTTTTGGACTTGGCGGCAAGGAGCATGCAAGTCGTTTCCTGGATAAGTTTACCAACCGATAAGGAGAAAGCGCCAAAAGGCTTCGATAAAAGCCAAATTGCTACAAAAAATCCCCCAAGAGGGGATTTTTTGGCATATGTAGTGTCGTGCAGGAGTAGGTAGATCTAATGTATGCAAAAAACTAACACAGATCTAAAGTCAGTCTCTAGGCTTATGCTTGGATATTAATACACGAAAAATAAATCAGAAAAGCCTTTTTTTCTTAAGGTAATAGTATGAGATTGCAAAAGTAATAAAGAAAAAGAATAACAAGCTGATTTGGAGTCGTGTAAAGGCATCATGGCTTTGCTCTAGACCATTTTTAATATTTGTACCATAAAGGCCAACAATAACGGCAAGAAAAGAAAGGATGAGCGTTGTGATCGTTGCCAAAAGATCAGCTCGTATAATCGCTGTACGCCTCGCATTGAGTTTTAGTGTGAGGAATTCTTCAGTGTCCTCCACACTTTCACTAAGTGCTGTAATATGCGAACTAATATCCTCAATCTGCTCCACAGCATTTTCCAAGATAGATGTCAGTTCATCAAGTGCCTCGTCATGATTGTTGACAAGACCAACAATTTCTTCAAGATCCTCATCATTTCCAAGCACATCTTCAATGGCTTCCATGATTTCAGAAACATTTGATGCACTTTTAGAAATACGTTTTTTATTAGCCAAGAGACTCTCTAGATAGCCCTCAGAGACATTCTTTTTTATGCCAGAGAGAGTAATTTGTGTATCCTTTTCAATTTCTGAAGTACGTGACCGCATGTAAAGATAATGGGACTCAAGAATTTTTTCCAAAGCAAAAAGCACAAAAGGTTGTTTTTGCGTATTTTTTCCTGCAGCGGCAATTTTACTGCAAATTGCCGTGATTTGCTCTTCATTGCGGTGTACGAAAAAATACGCAGTATCTTCAGATAAGAGGCACTTGATATGACTGAGATTAAGAATCAGAACATCATGACGTGGAACAATTGTAGAAATCTGCATTGGTGAAAAAACAGGACGCAAATCGCGGATATTTAGTTGATCAAAAAGACCTGTAAAATCCTTCCGCCAGTAGTCTTTTATCACAAGATCATGATCATAAGTGCATTCAAAAGTTTTCATATTATACAGTGTAACAAAAATCCTCATTCTCAACCAGAAAAAAGGTAGAAAAGACTAATAATAAAGCAACGTGTTATAAATTTTGTGATTGCATAAGTGACAGGACTTTAGGAATAACAAAAATTAATCACCTTAACATGCTTTTATCGGTGAGATGCAACGAATCTGAACCCTTGTATTATTTCATTTAGGAAGGCTATATATCGCTTACAATCTACAGAATGTGCCGCATAATAAAAAGAGAAATAGGAAGTTCTGTTTTACGAATGATTGATGCTCTGCTATGCTGTGAGAATAAATCAACAGAGACAACTTAATCCGCAAGTACAAGAAGATGCATTATAAGAAGTACACATTATCAAATGGCCTCCGCGTCATACTTGTTCCAGTAAAAGAAATGACAACCGCAACAGTAATAACTGTTATTGGAACAGGATCGCGCTATGAATCTAAAAATGAAAATGGTCTCGCACACTTTTTGGAACACATGTTTTTCAAAGGAACAAGCAAAAGACCAAAAGCAGAAGCAATCGCGCGAGAACTAGATTGTCTCGGCGCAAGCTACAACGCGTACACGGGTAAAGAGCGCACTGGCTACTACGCAAAGGTTGCAGCTGACAAGATCATCGATGCAATGGATGTTATTCATGATATCGTCCTACATTCCACTCTCAGTAGCAGAGAAATTAAAAAAGAATCCGGTGCTATTCTGCAAGAAATTAATATGTATGCAGATCGACCTGCGCGAACAGTGCATGATATATTCGACGAATTGCTCTACGGGCAACAACATGCACTTGGACGGACAATTCTTGGTCCAAAGAAAAACATAACATCTTTTACGCGAAAAGATTTTCAATCATATCTGTCGCGGTGCTATGGTGCAAAAAATACAGTAATCTGTGTTGCAGGAAATTTTCCACAAGGAAAGATTCTGGCAAAAATTAAAAAAGATTTCGCATGTCTTGATCCAGGAGAAAAAATCACGTTCACGCCTTACATAGCTACGCAGAAAAAGCCAGAGATTGCAATAAAAAACAAAAAGACTGATCAAACACATCTCATTTTGGGTGTGCGTTCAGGTGGAGCAAATCATAAAGACAGGTATGCACTTGCCGTATTAGCAAACATTTTGGGTGGGGGTATGAGTAGTAGGCTTTTTTCAGAAATCAGGGAAAAGAGAGGTCTTGCATACAGCATTGGAGCATCAACAAACCTTTTTCATGAAACAGGATCACTCATCGTATATGGAGGGGTAGAACATGATAATCTTATAGCAACAGTGAAGATTATTCTACGAGAGATGAAAAAGATTGCAAAGGATAGTGTCACAAAAGAAGAACTCGATAGAGCAAAAACAGGCTTCGAAGGTCGCATAGCATTTGGCTATGAGACGTCAGATGATATTGCAGAACATTTTGCAGAGCAGGAGATGTTAAAAGAAAAAATCACACTTCCAGATGAGACATTGACAAAAATCGCAAAAGTAAAGCGTACCGACATAAAACGCGTCGCAAAAGAAATTTGCGTAAATGGCGGTCTCAATCTCGCTATCGTAGGTCCGCACAAGGAAAATGAAAAAGCACTAAAAACAATGCTGCACTTCTAGTAGAGTGCATCACCAGAATCTGTATGTGCGAAGTAGTGTGCTACTATAAAGGCATGCAAAAACAGCAAATCGAAATATCGACCAATATCATCTTGCGAGTGCTAGTTGTAGTAGCAGCTGCTGGATTTTTGTTTGTGATTAGGGATGTGATTGCGCTATTTTTAATAGCGATCATCATCACAGCTGCACTCCATCCAATCATCGGAAAAATTGTACGAGTTACAAAGGTACCGCGTACAGCAACTGTGTCAATGGTCTACTTACTATTTTTTGCTGGAATAGCTGGGTTAGCTGCTTTTGTCATTCCTACAATCTCAGATGAAATTGATGCTTTTATTGGCGAGCTCACGGCATACATCGGACAAAACGCCTTTCTTTCTTCTCTCTTTTCGGTAGACGAGTTAGCGGGTAGATTAACTGGGTCAGTAGAAAATCTCGCTTCAACAACTGCAGGACTGTTCACAGGTGTGGTCTCATCTGTTGCCGTTGTATCAATGTCTTTTTATATGTCTATTGAAGAGGATGGACTGAAGAAGTCTTTGCTATTAATTACGCCTGAACAGCATCAGAAGTACATCTCTTCACTGATAGAAAGAATTCAGGAAAGTTTCGGACGGTGGATGGCAGGACAACTCATAACGATGATATTTGTAGGCTTGATGTACTATGCAGTTTTGTCATTTTTCGATATACGATTTGCCTTACTACTTGCAATTTTGGGCGGGATTTTAGAGATTATTCCGTACTTTGGGCCGATCATGGCAGGTATTCCCGCGATTATGATCGCGTTTAGCGCAGGACCTTTCGTCGCTGGACTTGTTGCGGTGGCATATCTCACAATCAATCTTATAGAAAACCAGATTCTCATCCCAAAAATCATGAACAGGGCAATCGGTCTTAACCCTGTTCTCGTAATTCTTGCGCTTCTGATGGGTGCGCAAATCGCAGGAGTAGTAGGGTTACTGTTAGCGGTACCACTTGCAGGAGCTCTCGGTGTATTTATAAAAGATGTTCTGGAGAAAAAGATCGCTTGAACACACGAGGAATATACATACTAAAAATACAAGCATGTCTGGAATATTATATATTGTCGCTACACCAATTGGAAACATGAAAGATATAACATATCGTAGTGTTGAGATTTTACAATCAGTAGATATCATTGCATGCGAAGACACACGCGTCACGGGGAGGCTTTGTGACCACTACAGCATTCCGACCAAACGTATCGCTGTACATCATCACACTAAGCCTGAAAAGTTACAAGAACTTGTGCGTGAAATAGTAAGGGGTATGAAAGTGGTATATGTATCAGACGCGGGCACGCCAGGTATAAGCGATCCAGGGAATCAGCTGGTAAATGCAGCAATTGAAAAAGGTGTACAGGTCACACCAATCCCAGGACCAAGCGCTGTAACCGCGCTACTGAGTATAGCAGGAATTAACACGCAAACATTTATTTTCATGGCCTATCCTCCACATAAAAAAGGCCGTAAGACATTCTTCGAAAAAATATGTAATGCAACGGAACCAGTCGTCTACTATGATAGTGTGCATCGAATAATAAAAAACCTCACATTACTAGGTGAGATGATGCCGGATGCAAATGTGATCGTCGGTAGAGAATTAACAAAAATGTTCGAAGAAATAAAAAGAGGATCCCCAAATGAAATATTACAGTATTTCTCAGAGAATCCTTCAAAGGTAAAAGGTGAGTTTGTTGTTCTCGTCTCGCACTAGCGAATGTTTCTTTTTTCAATAGAGCGAAAAAATGCACCGATTGTATGTTTGTAGCACTCATCATGAGGAAATGCGAGATGAGCATTATACTCCGACGGGTCCCGTTTAGGATAAAAAAGTCTAAAACGCAGGCTGTATGGTGTAACAGATCGTTCTCCTCGAGG
>CALIRC010000002.1 GCA_938044295.1 Minisyncoccota bacterium | reverse complement strand
ACCACCATAAAGCCTTCAATCCACTGTCAGAAAAGGTATATAAATAGTGGTACCTATGTATTACTTTTTTCGTTCATTTTACCTTGTGGAGTGTCCTGAGAATATTTCTAACAAATATTACTATACTAGTAGTGCGTATTTTTAGTATGCGCATTGCATGGCTTTTTTTGCTATTACTTCTAATGTTTATAACGTTCATTGATAAAATAATTCAGCTTAGATTTTTCACATATTATCTCTTTACGTTACATACTGTTTGTTATGATTTTTTTGATCTTATTCAGTTACAAATTTTTTGATTTACTTTTTTAGAACTTATGTGCTTAGCGTACTTTGTCTTTAAAATCTATGTTTTTACTCATCATTGGTAGATTATATGGCTTGTAAAAGCCTCGATTTTACTCAAAATCATACTCATGTGCGTAGGTACTATTTTTGCTTTTCTTTGTCTATTTTACTATATTAGAATCCCCTCTTTTGTGAAGAAATTCTGGATAATATTATGCGACGTTTTAGTAATGTTTGTGCGTTTATGTGTGACGAAATTTTTATTTTATGTTATAGTGGAAATTCATTATTGATTTGATATTATGAAAGACCTTCAAGAAGTTTTTAATGATCTTCAGGAAGCAAAAAAAGAGTCAAAAGAGATCCGTAAAGAGTATCGTGATGCCCTTTCCCAGGATGCTCAGTATCAGGAAATCATAGAGAAGATGAATGATCTCAAGGAGAAAAAAAAGAATCAAGAATTGGCCGCTCAAAGGGATATGGGCTCTCGATGGGAAAAGCTTGAGGATCTCAAAGAAGAAATCAAGTCTATGCAAGAAATGATTTCTGATATCTCTCTTACAAATCTTGTCGACGGTAAAACTGTTGAAGTTCGTGATGAGTATGATACGCTTTACGAACCAATTTATACAGTCGCCTTTAAAAAGGCAAATTGATACCTTATCACTGTTGCATGTGTGATTAGGTTATCTACTTCCCTACTCTTCCTAATCACACGCTAAATGTCTAAAGTATTTTCATATTATTTTTCGTATTGTAAGCCACATTGGTTTTCTGGTGTGGTTGTTTTTCCTGTGTATTTGGTTAGTCTAATCTTGGTTAATACGGTTAAACCTCTTCTTTATAAAGAGACGATTGATATTATGGCATTAGGTCCTACACAGGACACTGCAGGGCGTGTTTTTGAGCTTTTTTGGTATCTTGCACTTCTACTCGTTGTTGCACAAACTTTCTTTCGTATTGGTGACTATACTGTCACATGGTTTCAAAGTAAGGTTTTGAAAATCATGACTGATGATACGTACCGACGTATTCATCGACATGGAGTGGGATTTTTTGAGGATCATTTTGTTGGTAGTCTTGTTACAAAAGCGCGACGCTTTGTACGGTCTTTTGAGACGATTTATGATACTCTTTTGTGGAATATTTGGTTCTCCATTGTTATATGTGGGAGCATTCTCATAGCGCTTGCATTTGTTTCGTCTATTCTCGCGTTGGTATTTCTAGTGTGGATTTTTGTATACGTGGGTATTACGTTCATTTTTATTAAATATAAGCGACCTCGTGATCTTGCGAAGGCCGCACAAGATTCTCGTGTTACCGGTTTTTTGGCTGATACGCTTACAAATTTTTTGAATATTAAGATGTTTGCCTCTCGGAATCTTGAGCAAAAGCGATTCGAAAGTGTCACACAGGAAGAGCATCGCATTCGTTTGCGAGCATGGAATTTTGCAAATCACCAGACATTGGTGCAATCAGTTTTACTGGGATTTATTCTCGAGCTTGGAATGATGTATATCGTAGTGCGACTTTGGTTAAACGGTACTGTGACGTTAGGCACAGTTGTCCTTGTGCAATCGTATGTGGTCAGTGTTTTTGGTCAACTTTGGAATCTCGGAAAAGGTTTAACTCGGTTTGCAGAAGGACTGAGCGACGCGCAAGAGATGATTGATATTTTTGAGACACGAGAGGATATTCAAGACCCTCCTCAACCAGAAAAATGCCGTATTTCTCATGGTGTTATCTCTTTTTCAAGCGTCTTTTTTCGCTACAACGAAAAGGTTCGTATTTTTGAGGACTTTGATTTTAGTGTGCAGTCGGGCGAAAAAATTGGTCTTATTGGTCATTCTGGGGCTGGTAAAACAACTATCGTAAAGCTTTTGTTACGCTTTAGTGATGTGACGGATGGTTCTGTGAAGATTGATGGGCAAGATATTCGGGCTATTACCCAAGATGATTTACGTAGGAACATCGCCTACGTGCCGCAAGAGCCCATACTTTTTCACCGAACACTTCGTGAAAATATTCTTTATGGTAATCCAGAAGTAAGTGAACAAGAGATGCTTCTAGCATCAAAAAAGGCGCATGCACATGATTTTATCAGTGCTCTTCCTGAGGGGTATGATACGCTTGTTGGAGAGCGTGGCATTAAGCTCTCAGGCGGCGAAAGGCAGCGTGTTGCTATTGCACGTGCTATGCTCAAAGATGCTCCTATTCTTATCCTCGATGAAGCTACAAGCGCACTTGATAGTATCAGTGAAAAACATATTCAGAGTGCTTTTTCTGCTCTCATGAAAAATCGAACAACAATTGTTATTGCGCATCGTCTTAGCACGATTCAAAAGATGGATCGCATCGTTGTTTTAGATGGTGGTAAAATTTCAGAAGAAGGTACGCATGATGTTCTTCTTGAAAAAGATGGAACATACAGCTCTTTTTGGAAGGAGCAAGCAGGAGGATTTCTAGGTTCTTAGAGCTTTGTTATTTTTGTCAGCATTTCCCTACTGGATTTTATTCTGCAACGAGCGGTATGATTGGAGGTTTGAGTGCAGTATTATACCTGTATGTTTGCATCAGGATAGCCGATTTTTGAATCAGTACTTATTTGATCTCCTTTTTTACCTGTGAGAGCATTTTTTTTGAGTATGGTACGAGTGTTGAGGGGAGATTTTTTAATGGAAACCATTCTATTTGCTCATCAGTCATTGTTGTTGCATCTGCGGTTTCTCCGTCGTAGACTGTTGTCAAGAAATAAATGACATCCCCATCATTTTCAATGGAGCCAATTTTCCTCCATTGTTCAGCATTTGTTTCAATGTTTGCTTCTCTGTTTACGCTACGTGCTATACCTTCATTGGGGGTTTCGGATTCTTGTAAGCGTCCACCTAGGCCGTTGAGTGCCCCTTTTTGCCATGCAGGACGATTCTTGTTAATTAGCAAAACAAGCTTGTGTGATTTATTTATTACAAATCCTACTGTGTATGATTTCATAGTACGAGATGAGAAGATCAACTTTTATTATTTTTCATGTCTACAATGGTTTTTTTTAGCTAGTCATCTTTCATTTGTGCGATCACTTTCTGGAAACTGTCTGCAGAACCAATTGCCTTGTAAACACTGGCAAAACGTATAAAAGCAACATCATCTGTATCCCTTAAATGATTCATGACAATTTTTCCAATTGCTTTGCTTTTCAGTTCTCTTTTTTCACGTGATTGTATATCATATTCAATTGCTTGCAACAGCTTTTGTAATCGCTCTTCACTTACAGGTCGTTTTTGGAGGGATCTCCTAAGGCCATCTTCAATTTTATTCCGATTGTATTCTTCACGAGAACCGTCTCGTTTAATGATGCTTAGTCGCATAATTTCGACTTCTTCGTAAGTTGTGAAGCGTTCCTTGCATATCAAACACTCTCTGCGTCTGCGAATAGCACGACCAGTCTTTACACTTCTGGAGTCAACTACATGTGTTTTTGCTGTCTTTTTGCAAAATGGGCATTGCATAAATGTTTCGTATTAAGAAATCTATACATCATTTTTGAAAATTTTTTGTGAGAATAGTATATCTTGTATCATTTCGCGTTGTATTCACTTTTTTAGTATAGCATTACTTAGCAAAGAATATACCTGTATAGATGCAATATCCAATGAGAGTAATTTGTCCAAGGACAATGCTGTAGTAGATGATACGGAAGGAGCTCTTAGCTGTTTTGTGTCTGAAGAGTTTTTGTGCGAGCAGTGCCGCTGGTGAGCCGCCAACGATTGCTAAAAGGTGTAGTGTGCTCTCTGGTACTCGTGTGAAAGATTTTGTAGCAATGGCTTTATCATAGAGGTAAAATATAAATGTAGTACAGTTTAGCGCAATCAGATAGATTATGACAATGTGTGTTTTTGTATGGAGATATAAAAGACTCATCAGTAGCATCGTTAGTAAGAATGCTATGAATAGAGTTTTTTTTCGTGGAGATGTCATAGTATTAAAACTGATCAAAAATCAGAAATTCACTTACGTCGTTTTGGATGCCGTTTTGTACTAATAAATCGTCATATCTGTTATTTGATAGTGGTATTTCTTTTAAAACCTCTTTACTGTTTTTTATCACATCTATTGGTAGATTCTTTTTTCCAAGATTTTTTGCGGCTTCAGCTGTAAAAATATGCACCTTGCTTTGATTTTTTTCTGGATGCCACTTTGATTGCTTAAAGATGCCGGACGTAAGGGAGATGACCACTAACGGTAGGGTAAAAACACATACTATTTTTGTGTACTGAAAAATGTTCCATAGTTTCTTTTTTGTTGCTTTTTGCATGGTTTTGTGTAAAAGAGTTGAGAAGTCTGAATGTTTCCCAGAATGCATTGTGCGTTGCTTTTTGTAGTTTGTAGATTTCTGAAATCATTCTTTTTTGCTTTTTTTGTGATGTTTGCGTACCGATTGAGGATAAATAGTCGTCATACATAGCAAATAACTTTTCTCCTTGACTGTGAAAGTTATTGTATGCAATTGTGATGTATTTGATTTGTGTCGCTGTTAGTTTTTGTGTTTTAATTTTCTCTTTGAGAAACTGATCGAGTGCGATGAAAGACTTAACTTTTGTATTTTTACTCCCTTGAATTTTCCTATACTTTGGACTGCTTATGATTTTGCTTTTGTTTTGAGTGGCAATAACGATTTTTTTCTTTCGTTCCTGTATAAGATTCACAGCTTGTGCAAAATATGATGGTACAAGCAATAAAAAAACTCCTATGATACTTGAAGTAATCCTCAGGAGTTTATGATTACAAATTGTTATTGAAGTCCCCATACTTCTTTGCTTTACTATTTGCTTCATTATACCAAACTCTTCATGAAATGCATAATCTTCTCTTTGTCTTGCGTGTATTATTACTTTTTTTGTCTATGTATCAACAGTCCACGACGGATAACATCGTATGATATTTCCCCATCGCATCTGTCAAAGATTTCTTTTTTACTGATCATTTTTGCTTCCTCTGTGTTTTCGATTATACTATTTTTCTCATGATTTTCGCATACTTTTAAGATTTTTTTTAGAGACTTGTTGTTTATGTTTACTTGGGTTGTTGTAATATCTATTCCTTGTGTGATGAGTACATTGCAGTGTGATATTATAGTTTCAATTTTCACGTTTCTTATGGCTGCGATTTCATCGATTGTTATACCAGTTTCTAGCAATTCCTTGGTTTTTTCTATGGTATTTTTTTTGCGATCCTGTCTTTGCATTACATGTTTTTTAACAGTCAGTACTCCCCCATTTGTAATGATGAATTGTGTTTTTTTGTCTTCATGTTTTTTCTTGTTTACCTCTACAAAATCTCTTTCGAAAAAGTCTGAAGCTTCTTTAATTGTGCTGTCGAAATTTTTCACTCCATTATCTATGCGTAGAGCATTTTCATTGGTGCCAAGTATTCTTAAACCTTCGAGACTGCGAACGCGTGAAAGTGCTACGTAGCCTTGTCCTACTTCAAATGATTTTGAAAGATCGACCTCGCAAGAATCAATCGTCATTCCTTGAGATTTGTGTATCGTGAGAGCCCATGCTAATCGTAGCGGCACTTGCCTCACTCCACCGATCGTTTTTCCTTTTTCGTCTTCTTTTACCCATTCCTCTGGTTGTGCTGTGATTTTTTCACCTTGCACTGTGAGAATGATCGGATAATGCGTTTGAGGTGCGTAGTCTATCACCTTTCCCATGGTACCATTTACATATCCACTCTCAGGGTTATTCTTTATGAAAATAACAAGTGCTCCTATTTTTACTGTACATACAGGCATAACGAGTGTGCTACTGAGAATACTGTCGATTACAGTTTTTTTTCCTTTACCTCCAGCTCTGAAAGCACGTGCTGGTGTTTTTAATTTTGCGAGTTCTTGTTGATTGATGCGATCGACGTCAATATTGTGCGTGTAGAGTCGCACACTCTCTTTTGTACTCATTTTTCTATGAATGCACTCTTCTAGAGAT
Organism: Minisyncoccota bacterium; assembly: GCA_938044295.1. Classification (GTDB taxonomy): domain Bacteria; phylum Patescibacteriota; class Minisyncoccia; order Moranbacterales; genus JAHDCW01. The sequence goes on along the minus strand of CALIRC010000002.1, from coordinate 19,897 downwards.
TTTTGTGATACATCAGAAATCTCTCCTGCACGAATTTCATTTAAAATTTCAATAAAATTATGATCTTCTTGTCGGAAATTTTCATGTAGGTAGCAAATCACAGGATCAAGTTCTTCCCATAGCGTGGTTTGCCATATGTATTTTTTCTTTTGTGGTTTTTTTGTGACTGGCGGTAGTTGAAAGAAATCACCGCTCATAAGAATTTGGATTCCACCGAAAGGCTTCTCACTTACATGCACACGTTTTAGTATTTGATCAACAGCTTCGAAAATTGCAGGACTAACCATCGATATCTCATCGATGATCAATATGCGTGTTTTTCTGATACGCGAGACTATGTGTCCTTTTGTAAGAATATTTTTTAAATCCTTTTCTGAGAGATTGTCTGTAATGCCAAGTCCTGCAAAAGAATGTAGAGTTATGCCTTGGATGTGACTTGCGGCGATTCCAGTTGATGCTGTGACGCTTGCGGCTATTTGATGTGATCGTACGTAGGAAATGTATTCTTTTAGAACATGCGTCTTTCCCGTTCCTGGAGCGCCTGTTAAGAAAACGCTGTGCCCTTCTTTGAGAATTTCCAGTGCTGTTTGTTGTTGCATTTTTGACTTTTATATGTGTAGATATTTAGAGATACTTTTTCCCTTTGAGCGCTTTCGGCAAGAATTCTTGTGTATTATTTTCTTTTTTAGTGGCTTTGGGAGTATATATATATTCTTTGCCATATTGAAGATCCTTCATGAGTTTTGTTGGCGCGTTTCTTAGGTGTAGTGGTACTGGCAAATTTCCCTGCTCTTTAGCGTCCTTGAGAGCTTCTGTGTAGGCCTCATAAACTGTGATGGATTTTTTACTTTTAGCCATGTAGACTGTTGCCTGTGCAAGGTTTACACCACATTCTGGCATGCCAATAAATCGGCACGCATCATAGGCTGCTGTAGCTTGCGGCAGTGCAAAGCTATTTGATAGGCCGATGTCTTCGCTGGCGAAACGTACAATTCTTCGTGCAATATAGAGTGGATCTTCTCCGGCCTCTAACATTCTTGCAAGCCAATATAGAGATGCATTTACGTCACCACCTCGCATCGATTTGTGAAATGCACTTATGATGTTGTAGTGCTCTTCTCCTGTTTTGTCGTAGAGCAAATTTGACTTTTGGAGAGCTTGTTCAATATAATCTCGGGTTATTGTGATGTTTTTCGATATATCATTTTTCTTTCGGGGTGTTGCGAGTGTTGTAGCTAGTTCTAGTGCATTTAGCGCTGTGCGTGCGTCACCATTTGCCATGTGGGCAAGATATTCCTTGTCTTTTTTTGTTATCTTTATTTTTTTTGATCCGAATCCATTCTTATCATTGCTTAGTGCTGCATCTATGATCTTTATTATTTCTTTTGTAGTCAAGGGTTCTAATACAAATGTTTGTGTGCGCGATAGCAATGCATTATTTACTTCGAAACTGGGATTCTCAGTTGTCGCACCGATAAAAATAAGAGTGCCATCTTCTACACTTGGCAAAAAGACATCTTGTTGTGCTTTGTTGAATCGGTGTACCTCGTCTATGAATAGAATTGTCTTGGAACCAAGTCTCTTATAGCTTTTTGCATTCTCTACAACATCACGTATATCTCTCACACCAGCATTGATGGCACTTAACTGTACGAAATGTGCTTGCGTTTCTGTTGCAATGATGCGTGCGAGAGTTGTCTTACCCGTGCCTGGTGGACCCCATAGAAGCATAGATCGAAGTTGGTCTGTGTTGATTAGCTCTTTAAGAACCTTTCCATCACCAACAAGATGTTCCTGGCCAATGTATTGCACAAGACTTTTTGGGCGCATTTTTTCTGCGAGTGGTATATGGATGCTCATAATGGTTGATATGAGCGTATTATACCATCTGGATTTTTTTAGTGTTAGTAATAGCGTTCACTGTTCTATTGATGATTTATGTACTGTTAGGCTTTTGAACCATTATGTTCATCTTGCCATTTTTGTAGCTCTTTCCACTTCCCATCTCTTGCGAGTGCAGCTTGGTGGGGCCATGATTGTGGATTGTGTGATGCTAATCTATTTTGCTTGAGAATTTTTTCTATAACTTTTAGATCTGCTTGTGCTAACTGCGTGAATGTCTGTATCCTCTCTTCTAGTAGTAATGTCGCTATTTTTGGGCCGATTCCCTCAATTTTTGTAAGGTCATCACTTGTTTGTGCTTCCTCGTGTTGGGGATTTGGCGTTTCGTCTACGATTTGAGCATCATGTACTATATCTGCATGTGCCTTCTTTTGTTTGTGATTGTTATTAGTAAAAGTATTAAGATCATCATTGATATCCTGGGTTGTTGATGTACCAGTGTTAAAAAAATAGTCTTTTAAGAAAAATAATAGCCAAAGATATAAGCAGGTTGCTGCGATGTGTAGTAAATTGCCAATGAACGGTATGAGGCCTAGAAGGTTTGCGATTGCTCCTACAACAGGTGCTGATGTTGGTACACCATTTTTTTTCGCTACATTGTAGATTACCACATGAAGAATGATCCCAATAATGAGATAGAGTCCAAATGATGACCATGCTGTTATGAGACCTAATACAGGAATAGCAAAAAATGCTTCATACAGTAGTCCAGCAATAAAAAATGGCAAAATAATTTTTGGATTTGGCATGTGATTTTTTTTGTGATTAGTAGTTTTTTCTTTTATGTTTATTATGCGTGTAATTATCTTTTTAGTCAAAAAAGACTTTGATATCATTAGATTAACTATATTATCCTCTTTTTTCTTTTTGATGTGCGTATCCAATCTTTTTCATATGAAATTCCGAGATTGGGTATGTTTATGACCTCATTGAGAATTTCCCACCTCCTCTTTTTTTCCTGGTATGTTATGTCATCTGTCATTTTGCCAGTTGCTGTTGTGCCTGGTCGTGGTGAATATTGTGAAATAAAAGCTTTTACAAAATGTGCTTTTTCCCCAAGTGATACAGTGTCCAGAAAGTCTTCTTCTGTTTCACCTGGAAATCCTACAATAATATCAGTTGCAAACTGCGCTTCTGGTACTTTGCTTTTAATTCTTTTGAGGAGGTCTAAGTATTCGTCTGCTGTGTACCAGCGATTCATTGCTTTGAGAACTTTATTGCTGCCTGATTGTACGGGAAGATGCAGTAAACGGTCGATGTTTTTATTTTGCGCAATTACTTCGATTAACTCATCGCTAAAATCCCATGGGTTCGAACTTGTAAATGTCACTGTTTCAATTTCTGGTGTTTGAGCTACCGCTTCCAATAGATATGGAAAGAGTGTTGGAATGCGGTGTCGACCTAGGTGCTTCACGTAGATCGGCTTCACTTTTTTACCACTCGGGAGTGTGTAGTGTGACTGTTCTTCTTTTTTTTGTGCACTCACAAGATCTGTTCCGTATGAGTTTACGTTTTGCCCAAGTAGTGTGACAGAAGTAAAGCCTTTTTGCGTAAGCTCCCTAATCTCCGCTATGATGTCCTCAAATGGACGTGATATTTCTTTTCCGCGTGAGAAAGGCACTATACAGAACGTGCAGTAATTGTTACATCCGTTTGAAATGACTACCCAAGCATGTTTATTTTTGCCATCAAGACCTATGTCACGCTTAGGTGGTGTTTCAAAGCCTACTTCTTCTAATGGAATTAGTTCGACATCTGGAATGCGTTTCTCAAGTTTTTTCTTAAGCTTGCCACTGGGCTCTCTTATTGCTGCGCCTGTAATACATCCTGTGAGGATTATATGCTGCTCTTGCGCTGCTCTTTTTTTGCGTAGATTTCTGATATAGCCATACACCCTTTCTTCTGCCTTTTCTCTAATCATACAGGAATTGATCACAATAAGATTTGCTGTTTTCCCTTTCACCTCATCTGAGATTTGCGTAAAGCCGCGCCCTTCGTAGTGCGTTGCCATACGTTCGCTGTCAGCAACGTTTTGTTGACAGCCAAATGTTTTTATGTAGAATGTAGACATTTACTCGTAGTGTTTCTTAAAGATTCTTTTCTAGTTCTTGGATCATTTTCTTTTGTGTTCTAGAGAGTTTAGTTGGTATGTCAACTTTTATAGTTACCAAGTGATCTCCACGACCGAAACTTTGTAATTTTGGTACACCTTTTCCTTTGATGCGGAAGATTTCACCAGATTGTGTGCCAGCAGGGATTTTCATTTTTACACTCCCTTCTACTGTTTCGATATCAATTTTTGTACCGAGTGCAGCGTGTGCAAAGTTTATGTGCGCGTTAGAGACAATATTATTCCCCTCTCTTTCAAATCTATCATCACCTCTTACGTCGATCTGTACTAAGAGATCACCAGGCTGCATACCATGTTCCCCTGCCATTCCTTTCCCAGAGAATGCAACTGTTTGTCCACTGCTGATTCCTGCAGGAATTTCCACTTCTTCTTCGACATTTTTTACATCGTGTCCATCCCCTCCACATGTAGTGCAGGATTTTTCGTATTGCTTTCCTTTTCCTTTGCATGTGTCGCAAACTGCTTCTTGTGCAATATTGCCTAGTATGGTTTGCATGACTTTGCGCACTCTACCTGAGCCATCACAACCTGTACATGTTTTTTCGCCTGATTTCGGTTCACCACCACTACCATCACAGTGACTGCATGTTACGGATTTACGGATTGAAATTGTTTTTTTTGCACCTTCGATCATCTCTAGAAATGAGATTGAGAGCGATACTTGCATATCACGACCCTTCGCTCCTGCACGTCTCCCGCCGCGACCGAACATTTCACTGAAAACATCCTCATTTCCCCCGAAGTTAAATTCAAAGCCTCCACCTTGTCCGCCGAAGTTGCTGAAGTCAAAGCCGCCTGCATTGCCAAAGCCACCAAAACCTTGACCTCCTGGTCCTGCACTTCCAAATTGGTCGTATTGTGCTCTCTTATTTTTGTCAGAAAGCACCTGATACGCTTCATTTACTTCTTTGAATTTTGCTTCGTCTCCACCATCTTTGTCTGGATGGTATTTGTGAGCCATTTTTCGGAATGCCTTTTTTAGCTCAGAATCACTTACATTTTTATCGACGCCTAGAATGTTATAGTAATCAGCCATTTTCACGATTTTAGAAAATTTATATTGTACCCTATAATATCATGAATATATAAAACTAGCAATCCCCTGTGGAGAGTGCTAATTTTCTAACACTGTACAGTTTTAGTATTTGATTACTTCAACTTGTTTTTCTACATGTATGATTTTGATAATGTCATAGATTTTGAGTATCCAGAAGATGAATTTAGCGATCCAGATCCATGGATACCTCAGTACTGATCCGACCGAGAAAATGGTTATGAAAAAGAAGAATGATAGAATGATCGGCAAAGTGTATGAAACGGTTTCATTTTCACGAATGATTTTTTCCGCTCGTAGCTTAAAAAAAGTTGTGAGTACGTCAAGGATATCTTCTGAGCCGTTTAATGCTATTCCTACATTCTTAGAGAGGATTTTGCGAGACTCTCGTAAAAAAGAATCTTCAGTTATCGTGTTTGTGAGGTCCCCTGGTATTTGTGTTACTAATTCTTCACTAATCCCGAGGCTTTGCGCGATTGCTCCAACGATCATGTTTTGTTTTTGTTCTGTATTTTTGTTTGTAGATACAAAAAGTCCCTCCAGGAATCCATCCACAGTGCCGATCGTATTGTTTGTATTTGTAGAATTTTTGGCGTTGATGTAATCGAAGAAGAATTTTGTAATATTGATTGTGCTGGTATTAGAATTTGCAATTCTATCGACGAGTTGGTCAGAATTAAATCGTGTGATCGTGAAATAGTACTGAGATGATATGATCAGGGCTGTTGCTGTGATAAATCCCATGATTCCCATATACATTGCATTGCCAGATTCTACTTTTATCCCACTGAAAAGTGTATGTCTGATGACTATAATGCTGCGCCATACTATTAGCATCGCTAAAAGAATAACTCCCATATGGATGATATGGAATTCAAAAAGGAGACTTGTAACAAAGGATAGTGCTGTAGCAGCTAGTGCAACTTTTTTAATGCCACTTGTTACAGCTAACAATAGATAGCTTATGATGTATGGTGTAAATGTAAGGAGTGGCCAGAGCCATGCACTGTTTTCGATCGATCGTGAGAGAGTGAAATAAAAGAGACATCCGAATAAGACAGTTATAAATCCCATGATGATGTCATAGGTTCGTAGACTACGATTTTTTTTGCGCATTGCAGTCACTGTTTCAGATGCCTCTGAAGCTACAGTAACATTTGCATTTTTTAAATCCATTGGATGTGTGCCTTCTCGCTTGAAGGTATTTTTGTTTTCTTTTATTATAGCAAACTATTTTGTTGCGTTGTCCACTTTTTCTTCTTGTTCTTTGCGGGCCTCTAAAAGCTCTCTTGGTGGTGTAAATGTCATATTTTCTTCGATTGGATCATATGTTTCCTTTTTTGCACCATCGCGAGTGAAGTGGTCTACGATTTCTTGAACACGATACTCTGGTGCACTAGCACCTGCACTTATACCTACTGTTTCTTTTTCTTTAAACCATTCTTTCTGTAACTCTTTAGATGTATCTACAAGATAGGCATCTGTTCCTTCTGCTTTTGCGACTTCTACGAGACGATTGGAGTTTGAAGATGTGACGGAGCCTACAACGATGATTACATCAACTCTTTTTGCTAGTAGTTTTATGGCTCCTTGGCGATTTGTTGTTGCAAAACAGATGTCGCTTGCTGCAGGTTCTGATGTGTTGGGGTATTTTTTCTTGATAGCCTCTGCTATATCTTTTGTTTCGTCAACACTGAGTGTTGTTTGTGTGAGGATGACAATTTTTTCTTCTGTTGCATATGGTAAGTCCTTTACTTCGTCTATTGTGTCGATCAGTGGCACTTCTATACCGAGCTTTTTAGCCTCGCCTAGTACACCAATACCTTCTACATGCCCTCTGTGTCCTATGTATACGACTTTGAAGCCATCTTGTATATATCTTACGATTTCAATATGAACTTTTGTGACTAGTGGGCATGTTGCATCGATTACGCGGATACCACGAGCGCGTGCTTGTGCGAAGTGTTCTGGTGGTGAGCCATGTGCAGAAAAGACTGCAATAGCACCCTTAGGAATTTCACTCACCTCCTCTACAGTAACTGCACCTGCTGCTGTGAGATCATTCACGACTGTTTTGTTGTGCACAATTGCGTGTTTTACGTATACTGGAGCACCAAAAATTTCGAGACAGTCTTTGACAACGTCTATCGAACGTGCTACTCCTGCGCAGAAGCCTCGTGGTGATACTGTAATAACATTTTTGATCATTTTCTTATTTCTGTAGTGGATATGTATTTTACTGTAATCTCCACTTTTTGCCTGTTTGTCTTATCATACCCTCTTTTGCCAGTTTGTCTAGTATTTCTGATAACCATTTCTCATCCTTTAATGTGCTCCAATCCATCTTTATTTTTTGACCAATTATTTCTGTGTTCTCTGCTTTACTACGAAGACATTCTATAATACGTCCGCGGTAGATTCTTCTAGGAATGTGTTTTCCATTTTCTGATCTCCCAATTTCTTTTTTCTTCACTGCTACATAATCTTTAGGATCGGGATATGCGATGCATATTTTGCTTAAGGGGCATTTTTCGCATTTGGGTGTGCGTTTTGTGCAGATTGCAGATGCAAAGTCCATGAGTGCACTGTGCCAGTTGGATGCTTGTCCGAGTGGTAGAAATCCTGTGATTATTTCTTCTTTTTGGATTTCATTTTCCCACTTTTGCTTTCCGTGAAGACGGCGAATAACTCTTTCGATATTGACGTCAATTGCTGCGAGATTTTTATTTTTACTAAAGACAAGGACAGCACTGCTTGTATATGGACCGATTCCTGGTAATGCAAGCAGCTCTTCTTTGTTTTGTGGAAAGATTCCTCTATAATCAGTTGTGATGACTTTTGCCATTTTGTGTAGATTGAGTGCACGTCTGTTGTAGCCGAGTCCTTTCCAGGCACGAAGCACGCTTGATTGACGCGCTTTTGCTAACACTTCTACCGTCGGAAATTTGAGTAGAAATGCTTTGTAGATTTCTATAACCTTGGGCACATTTGTTTGTTGAAGCATGATTTCACTAACGGTTATCTCGTACATGTCCTTTGTACCTCGCCATGGAAGATTTTTGCGACCCATTTCTTCAAACCATGTAAGAAGGATCTTGTGTACTTTACTTTTTTTTGTTGGTGATATGGTTTGCATAGAGCAGATCAGGAAATCCCATTAATATATGAAATGTTATATACAGTCAAGGTGGTAGCTAAATATATTGTGCATATGAGATAGGTCATCTCTAAAGAAAACGTGTTAATATTTCAGAGCATGTCTTAGTTTAGCTAATGCAATTTCTGATATAGATGGTAGTGCTAATAATGAAATAATTTTATACATAATTTATTATACCTTAGTGCGCAAAACAAAACACCCTAGTGGATAGGGTGTTTTGTATGCATATCTCTATCAGATTGTTGCTACTTGAGTGTAACTGTTGCTCCAGCCTCTTCGAGTTTACCTTTGATTTCTTCTGCCTCTTCTTTTGACGCACCTTCTTTGAGAACGATTGGAGCACCATCTACCATATCTTTTGCTTCTTTGAGTCCTTGTCCTGAGATTTCACGAACTGCTTTGATCACGTTGATTTTACTATCTCCTGCTGCAGTGAGTTCTACGTCAAAGCTTGACTTTTCTTCTGCTGCTTCCCCACCGCCAGCTGGACCTGCGACTGCTACAGCAGCTGCTGCAGGCTCGATTCCGTGTTCTTCTTTGAGGATTGTAACAAGCTCGTTTACTTCTTTTACGCTGAGAGATACAAATTCCTCAGCGAGTTTTTTTACATCTGCCATATGATTTGATTTATGAAATTATTCCTTGCCTCCAAATGCTTCCATCGCACCGACGAATGACTGTTGTGGTGACTGTAAAGCACTTACAAAACCTGTTGCTGGTGATTGTAATAGTCCTACGAGCTGACCACGCAGTTCGTCGAGTGATGGCATCTTGGAGAGTGCAATTGCTTCGTCGAGTGATAGTAATTGGCCATCAAGTACGCCGCCGACAATTTTTAAATTGTCATTGCTTTTTGCTATTTTTGCGATGAGTTTTGCGCTGGTGACTTCATCTGGTGAGATCGAGACTGCAATTTGTCCATCGAGTGATTTTGGATCAAGATCGATGTTGTTATTTTTGAGTGCAATCGCTAAGAGTTTTTTCTTAATGATTTGAAAGGATGACCCAGCTTCGCGAAGTTCTTTTTTTACGGCCACCATGTCGTTTGCTCCAAGGCCTTTAAAATCAGTAAAGACGGTTGCTGAGGAATCTCCAATTTTTTCAGAAAGTTCTTTGACGATTGTTTCTTTTTGATCGCGTGTTAGCATACTGCTTTTTTGCTACAAATAAAAATCCTGCTTCCGCAGAATAATAACGTCGACCTCTGCGTCACTATGACGCTACAAGTATTATTCCTCAGTGAGGTCCTCTGTAACCGAAGTCACCGCCTACACATCTACGGATCTAAGATTATGCTGGTATATTACAGTAATCTGAATATCTTGTCAATAATTTGTTTTTTTTAAGAGTAACACTTTATAGATGTTTCATTTTTTTATGAGTTATATCAAAAAAACAGCTTTGCAGCTGTTTTTTTCTATTTATCCTCCGCGTCTTTTACCTCTTCTGTTTTAGTGTTGTCGGCTGTTTTTTCGTCAGATTTTTCTTCAGACTTATTTTCTTCATCAACTTTTTCTTCCTTTACTGCCTCTTTTTGATCGGTTTCTTCTATTTTTTTCTTTGGTACCTTTACTTTTCTTTTTTCACCTTCGATAACGCCGTTTCGGATAAGGAGATTGTAGACACTGTCTGATGGTTGCGCCCCCTTTGCGATCCAATCTTTGATTTCGTCAGTTTTCAGAATTGTTTCTTTGCTGTGTGGATTATAACTTCCTACAAGTGCTACGTGACGACCGCCTGGTGCTTGTGATTTTTCTTGTACTGCAATGCGGTACTGTTTGTGGTTTTTTCGGCCAACTGTGTTGAATCGTATAACTAGCATATGTGCGTTAAGTTTTTTTAGAGCCTCCTGTGGATGTACGCCACGGAGTTGAAACATGTAAAGCAATTGTACAGGATTCAGTTGATTCTGTCAAGAAATTCTTATTATCCTCTATCCCATATCACCTTCTTTTAGTTGATCTAGTTTTACGCTGAGGATTTGAGATGCACCGTCGTTTGCCATCGTGACACCATAGAGCATGTCAGCATGGCGCATTGTTTCTCTGTTGTGCGTGATGATGACAAATTGTGTTTTGTCAGATAGTTCCGCAAAAATTTTTGCTAGTCGCCTCGAATTTGCTTCGTCTAAAGCAGCTTCCACCTCATCTAATACCGCAAAAGGTGGTGGGTTGTAAGCAATTATTGCAAAGAGCATTGCAATTGATGTGAGAGAGCGTTCACCGCCTGATAGCAAAGTAAGCTGCTTGACTTTTTTGCCTGGTGGTGATGCCATGATTTCGATACCAATTTCGGTTTTCGTAGGTTTTTTTTCTTCGAGATCCTCATCAGAATCACTGTCTGATTGTGTCTCAGGGCTTTCTTGTGTTGATTCTTTACCTATATTTTTTTTCTTTGGTGAAAGATCTACTTGTATTTGCGAAAGTTTTGCATTTCCACCAGCAAAAAGGATGCGGAAGTATTTCGTAAATTCCGTGTTAATTTCTTTGTAGGCCTTGACAAAAGCTGTATGGATTTTTTTGTCCATTTCCTTGATAACTTCTCGTAGAGATTCGATTGCCTTTTCCAAGTCATGTGATTCTTTGGAGAGAAAGTCAAAGCGCTCTTGTGTTTCTTCATATTCTTCTACAATGAGAGGGTCAATGCCACCGATGCGTTCGTACTCTAGGCGAAGCTTGTTAATGTCAAGTTCCATGGCCTCAGCGTCGATTGCTACGCTGTCGTATTCCAGTTCTTTTGGCTCTACTTCGAGTTCTTGCATAATTTCATGCTGAAGATCTTCTTCGCGTACTTCGAGTCTTGCAAGTGCTATTTTTGCTTCGTTTGCTTTTTCTCGAATTTGGTCGAGGATTGATTGTTTTTCGCGGTGTTCTTTTTCTAGAATAAAAAACTGTTCTCTTGCTTGGCGATCCTCTGAGAGACTTTCTCTGATTTTCGTGTCAATTACTGCAATCTCCTCTTGTGAAGCTGTTCTTTTTTCTTCGTTCACGCAAATCTCCTCTTCGTGTCTAGCAATCTTGTCGTCAAACTCCGCGAGCTTTTCTTTGTTTGCGGTTTGCGGAAGTGCGACAGATTTTTTGCCTGCATCTTGGTAGAGTGTATCTAGAGAATTCATGATTTTTACAAAAGTTTTCTTCACAGTACTTAATTCGCTGACTTTTTTTATCATCTCAAAGTCTCCAATAAGTTTTTTTTGTTGCTCTTGAATAGTGTGCAATCTTTCTCTGATATAGCCTAAATCTACAGGTATACTTTTTACCCTGCTCTCTGCTGCCTTGTGTTCTTTTTCGACTTCAATGCGACCTTTTGTGATGGCAATACTTTGGTCGAATTCCCGTAGTTTTGCATACAGGGCATTCTTTTGTGTTTCAAATGAACTTGTCACATTTGCGTCTTCAACCTTTTTTGCTTCTGCTGCAATTTTTTCTGTGATTTCGTCGACCGCGCGCTGGGCGCTTTTGAGCTTTGTTTCAGCAATGTTCTCGTCGTTTTGAATTTTTTCTTTTTCAGTATCAATATTATTCCAAATGAATGCGTAGTAGATTTTTTGCTTTGCTTTGAGCTCACTATGCACTTCTTTGCTTTTTGCTGCTTTCTCCGCTTGTCTTTTAAGTGTTTTTAGGTGGGGTTCGACTTCTTGTATTAACTCTTTTGTTCTTTGAAGGTTCTCTTTAGTTTTATCTAGTTTTTTTTCACTACGAATTTTACGAATTTGATAGTGTTTGACTCCAGCAGCGTCTTCGATCATAAGTCTCCTCTCACTTGGTGTTGCACCAAGAATAGCATCTGTCATGCCCTGTCCTACAACGCAGTGACTTCCCTTTCCCATACCTGCTTGCGCCAATGTGTCAATTACGTCGAGTAGTCGCACTCTTGCTCCGTTTATAAGATATTCTCCATCGCCATCACGAAACATTTTTCGTTCGATAATTACCTCGTCATACTCTACTGGAATTTTTTTGTCATGATTATCGAAAATCAGTGCGACACGTGCCATAGAGAGCTTTCCTTTTGATTCACTTCCCGCAAAGATGACGTCTTCACTTTTTTTGCCGCGAAGATTTTTCATTGATTGCTCCCCCATAACCCAGCGAATTGCATCAGAGACGTTTGATTTGCCGCTGCCATTAGGACCGACAATCGCAGTGATGCCTGGCAGATCTGTGGCATTTTTCTTGCCCTCAAAAGACAGCACAGTAGGTGCTGCAAATGACTTGAAACCAGAAATTTCTATTTGTTTGAGATACACGACGTATAAGTCAACAGTAATTCGTCTTATTATACCACTAATACATCCGTAGTATTTATGGTAGCTTTTTTTCTTGGTCTAGAGCCCGTTCATGATCTTTTCCCGTTTTTAAATCTCCCATTTTTAGCTACGAAATGTACTGATCTTGTCATCGTATCTCGATACGATTCCCTTGATCACCTCCCTTTTTACTATAAACAGATAAATCTGACCTAACAAAAGATCGTGAACAGACTTTAAACAGGCTCTAAATAGACCCTAAATAGACCTTTGTGGTGATTATACCCAACCTTTTGCTTCAAGGCCTTTTTTGGCAGCCTCTCTCTGTGCTTCCTGTTTGCTTGAGCCACTACCTTGGGCAATTATTTTCTTTCCAAGATAGATTCCCATAACAAAAACTCGATCATGATCAGGCCCTTCTTCAGAGAGCACCTCATAGTGCGGTGTCGTTCCTTCATGTTCTTGTGCTTGCTCTTGAAAGTAGCTTTTTGGGTCGAGATAGAGCTTTTTTTCCAGTACTTCGTCGAGATGTACAATGATTTTTGTGTGGATGAATGATTTTGCTGCTTGATAGCCACTATCGAGATGTATTGCTCCAATTACTGCTTCCACAGCATTTGCTAATAGGTAATTTCTTGCTCTTCCGGTGTCCTGGGCTTCACCTTTGCTCATCATAAGAAATGGCTCAATGCCGATTTCCTTGGCTACACGTGCGAGCATCTCACCATTCACAAGTGCTGCGCGCCATGCTGTCATATCGCCTTCTGGATTTTGAAATTTGTCGAATAAGTGTTCTGTGACGACAAGTTCAAGTACTGCATCACCGAGGAACTCTAGACGTTCATTGTGGTTTCTGTCTGTATCTCTATGCTCATTGAGATACGATCTGTGTGTCATTGCTTCAATGTAAAGTTTTTCATCTTTAACCTGTATGTTGCAGATTTTTGCGAAAGCATTTATATCCATACTTTTTTGAAGAATTTCCTCTATGCAATGAGCATTTTGCAATGCACAACGCACAGTGAGAATACTTCTTGTTATGTCCTTATTTACAAGTACTTTTAATTGTTTTTTTTATTTCCCATCTTTAGCTGATTTTTCTTCATTCTTTTCTCCCTCGTCTTTTCTTCTTTCCTTTGCTTTTTGAGCGTCGTCATTTTTCATTGGTTCACCCATCTCTCTGTAGATTGTACCGAGAACACCGTTTATAAAGCGCGGTGAGCTGTCGCTGCCATATGCTTTTGCGATTTCAATTGCTTCGTTTATTGCGACTTTCGGTGGCGTTTCTTCATAATCTCCAAAAAGGAGTTCGTATGTACCAATACGTAGTGTGTTGCGGTCGACTGCAGCTATTTGATCCAGGGGCCATTCTGGTGCGCACTTTGCTATTAAGGTATCTACTTGTTCTGTGTGCTCTATAACCCCTTTTACTAGACGTTCAGAAAAATCATGATCTTTTGTGCTTGGAGCAAATTCTTTGTAGTTAAAATCGATCACGGTATCAACGCGAGTATCGTCGCATTCGTGGAAGTCTCGCTCAAACAGTGATTGCATAGCGATGGAGCGTTGAAGATGACGATTTGCCATAATATATATATTTGAAATTACTTTATTTTGCTTTTTTCGTAATAATACCTAGCCTGCTCGTTTGACAATTTCTTTATACTGTACACCGCGATAGGTGCCGCATTTATCACATACACGGTGTGAGAGCTTTTGCTCTTTGCATGATACACACGCTGTAGTCGCGATGTCATTTTTTTTCGAGATATTGTGTTTTCGTCTACGATTTGTTCGACTGTTGTTGTGTCTTTGCTTTGGAACTGCCATTGCTTTTTATTAATTTCAATTAGAATTTCTATGAGATTGCCTCGTGTGAATATTTCTCGATATATTGCTCTACCACTGTGTTCTTTGATCACCTCTTATTAACTAGTATTATACACTGAATTTCTTTGGAGATGCAGAACTCACTGGAATTATACTAGCAAAGTTCACGACGTTTGACAAGAGTCCCTTTTTTCTTTCTTTATGTGTGGATTTCTTCGAAAAGACTTGTTAATTTTTGAACACTTTTTTTCCAACTGAACGCTTGCATTTGTTCAAGAGCTTTTTCTTTGTCTGAAAGTTCATTGTGTAACGATTGATCATTGAGTACATTTGCTAGGGCATAAGTGAGTTCTTCTGGTCGAGTAGGATCGATCAAAATGGATCGCATCCCAACTACCTCAGGAAGAGATGTTGTATGCGATGTGATTACGGGAATACCGCTACCAAGTGCCTCCAAAGGTGGAAATCCAAATCCTTCAAAGTGTGATGGGTAGATGAAAATATGAGAGAGCAGATAAATTCCCTCTCTTTCACTTGATGGTACGTCGTAGATACATATAATGTCTTTTGCAAATGTGGCGTTCTGGAGTGATTTTTTTAGTGACGCGCTATTCCAGCCTTTTGCTCCTGCAAGTACGAGTTTATGTGTAATATCTGGATTCTTCTGTCGCAACAAGTCATATGCCTTTATGATGCTTTGGATATTTTTGCGTGGCTCCATTGTAGCGAGCGAAAGAATAAATTTGTAAGGAAGATTGTACTTTTCTTTTATTTTTAGTAATGCAGCACTATTTTTATTCATCTTAGTACTTGCTGTAACACCATTATATAGTGTAATGATTTTTTCATTTTTTATGTTGTATGTTTCATGAATATCGTGCGCTGTTGACTGTGATACGGCAATAATTTTTGTTGCTTGCTTACTCATTTGTCGCCTGTTTTGCACCCAATGCCATATTCGCATCTTCCATGAAAAATGTTCTTTGAAGTGTTCATTTGCAAGATCATGCATTGTGAAAACTAAGGGAATATTTTTTGATAGTGCAAAAAATGTGGGATTTGGCATAAAGAAAAGATCTATGTTGCCGATCATTTTGTCAATTTTTGGCCAATTTAGATACCAAAATGAGGCGTTGAGTATCTTATTTGGATAGTGAAATACCTTCAGTTCGACATGATCAAAATTTTCAATCCATTTAAAATCAACCTCAATATTTTTGTAGGCATTAAAAAAAAGGACGAAAGAAAAATGGTTTTTGTCTGCGTGTTTGAAAAGCGCTTGTAAAAAGTTTTTCGTATATTCCTCTACTCCGGTGTTCTTACCCCCTGCAAAACAGCGTACGTCAATCCCTATGCGCATATTCTTTGTAAATGGCGGTTTAATTTTCTTCTTGACTATAATAGAAACGAAAAAGAGTTCCTAGGATTGCCAGTGACAGTCCAATCAGAAGCGCACTTATGATCATAATCTCATAATTATACCGATGTATTCGTATTACAGGTTCTTGAGAAATGATTTGGAACGCCTGCCCTTTGTTTTTTAGTAGGTCAAGGTTTGTTGATATATCGTTAATCTTTCTTGTCAATGCTTGTGGAATTTTTTTTGCGAAATCTTCGGAGGTGACGCGATAGCGCACTTCGATGATATGAGGCGATTCCTTCTGTGCTTGGAAGAAGTTTTTTAAATGTTTTAGAGTATAGTGGGTTGTCTCTTTTCCTGTAGCTTCAGCGATAATTTCTTCCACTACGCGTGGTGCTGACAGCATCTGCACTATATCTTCTGTGTATGTTTCATTTGCACTGAGTCGGTAATATGAATCGTACCGATCTTCTGATTCTCGTTCATCTATTGTGAGTTTTTCTTTTTTTTCCTCTGTTTCCGTTCTTACAATAGTCAGTGTTAAATGTCCGTCTATTTTTTTTTCGAGAAAAAAAATGCTGTAAAGAACCACTAGAAAAGTAGGCAGACAGAACAACGCTAGAAATAAGCGTTTTTGAGCAATAAATACATTTATAAATGCTTTTAGTTCCATGTAGTAGTATTATGCTATTTCCTGTATTTGACGTTTCGTGTTCCAGTGCGCCCTTTTTTTAAGATGTTGATCTAGAGCATTTTTTACATAGCTTTCCATTGTACGCTTAAAAACTTCTGTGTCAAACTTTTGGACTGATTGTGCTATGTATTTACTATCAAAATCCATCTTTTCACATCTTTTTATAGCATTTTGTAAGCTTTCTTTTGTCTGTTTATGAAAGAATACACCATGGACTCCATCCTCCATGTGTTCTGCGATATCACCACCTTTGTAGGCGATGATGGGCCGTCCTGATGCTAACGCTTCGATTGCTACAATTCCAAAGTCTTCTTCCTGTGGAAAGATAAATCCTTTACAGTGCGCATAATATTCTGATAATTTTTCGTCACTTGCTCGACCAAGAAACTGTATGTTGGACTTTGCTTTTTTTTGGAGGGTTTTTCTCTCTGGGCCCCTTCCGATTATCTTTAGTGGAATGCCTAATTTGTTAAATGTATCTATAGCAATATCATGTCTTTTGTATGCAATTAATCTTCCTACCATGAGGTAATAATCGCTGATCTCGCTTTTATTTGCTGGCGTAAAATGTTTTGTGTTTACAGGTGGGTTAATTACCTTCGCTTCTTTGTGGTAATACTTTTTTATCCTTTTGGCAACGAATTGTGAATTTGCAAGGTATTCATCTACACGTTGTGCACTTGCATAATCCCAGAGTCTGATGGGGTTCATCAGGAACGGTACTGTTTTTTCGATTAGTTGCGGTAGTCCAAAGTCTGACGTGTATTTTTGACAATCGTCCCATGCATAGCGCATAGGTGTGTGAACGTAAGATATATGCAATGTATGTGGAGCTGTGATTATACCTTTTGCAAAACTTGAAGAGTCAGAGAGTACCACATCATAATCAGAGAAATCAAATTCTTCGATCGCTGTCGGCATCAGTGGCGGGAAATTGCGATGTCTTTTTTTTGCAAAAGGAATATTTTGTAGGGATGATGTGATAATTGTGGAATCATCAAACAGTCCGCGCATTAATTTTCTGTCGTGTAGCAATGTATAGATTGGTGCGTGCGGAAAAATTTCTGTAAATGCTTTTAGAACATGCTCTGCCCCACCAATTTGTACGAGATAATCATGGACGAGCGCGATTTTCATAGTTTATTTTTAATCAAAGATCAGATCTACTAACCACTTAATGACTGTAACGATGAGAGAGCCTAAGAGGGCTGGTAGAAAGCTTTCGATTGTTACGCCATCAACAAAAGTTAGTATCCAGAAAATTAGTGCATTGATTATAAAACTGAATAAACCTAGTGTTAATAAGTTTATTGGTAGGGTTAGAATGTGTAAGATTGGTTTTAGGGTTATATTGAGAAGTGCCAGTAGTGCTGCAGCTATGATTGCTGTTGGCCACCACTGTTCAATAGTTATTCCTTCGATAAAATATGATGCTAGAAGCATGGCTCCGCTGACAGCAAAAAATTTTATACAGAATTTTATCATATATTTATATTACGTTTTAGATTTTTTACTAGTGTGAAGTATGCGACTTTTCTTTGGTATGTTTATTATAGCAAATTCTTTCAGCGTTTTTACGTGATCTTAGTACAGCAGGACCTGTTTTTATCATGATTATTATATCAAGCCAGAGAGACCAGTTTTCTATGTAGTAAACATCCAGTCTGTATTCATCTTCGAAATCTAGATCACTTCTTCCTGAGACTTGTGCCATTCCAGTCATCCCTGGCTTGATTGTGAGTAGTCGTCTGTGGTAAGCTCTGTATTTTTCCACTTCTCTTTCTTGGTGTGGTCTTGGTCCTACGAGGCTCATTTCCCCTCTTAGTACGTTAAATAATTGTGGAAACTCGTCTATAGAGAACCGCTCTATAAAGCGACCGATTTTTGTTCGTCTTGGATCATTAAAGATTTTGTATACTGGACCCGTTCGTGCTGATTGTTTTTCAATGAGTTTTTTTTCGTAGTGCATTGCATCTTCCCAATCTGGATTTGACTTTGTCGTACACCATTTCCATTTCATATAGCGGAATTTGTACAGATTGAATTCTTTTCCATTTGCACCTATGCGTTTGTTTTTAAAAATTACTGGACCATCTGGATCTTCTAGTTTTATCAAAATTGCTACAGCGACTATGATTGGTGCTGTTAGTATTGTTAGTATCATTGCGCTTACACAGTCAAAGAATCTTTTTGCGATCTTTCCCCAACCATCTAGTGATGTGTGTGTAAGAGCGATGAGTGGTTCGCCACCAAACATTGTCATTTCGAATCGGGCGGTTTGCCTTGATGACGGAACAAGCTTGTATGTTATGTTACTTATTTGACAGTAATCATACAATTTTTTTACAAGATCATCTGGCATCTCAGATTCATTTACTATTATTTCATCAATCCCAAATCGAGTGCGAATTTTTTTTATTCTTTTCAAATTGATGTGATCGATGTGTTTTATGACTGTGTATCCAAGCCTTGGACGTCGTTGGATAACATTACAAATATATTTGAGTTTTTGTCCACTCCCTATTAGAAGTACCCTGTGTTGGCCTATCCCCTTTTTTACAAGAAGTGTTTTTTGTGTTATGCGTGTGATGATCCGTCCACTCATCACGAGGGTAATTGTCAAAATCCATGCTGCAACGATTATAAACCGTGATGAAAACCACTCTCTTTGGAGAAAGAAACCAATCATAACAAAAACGACGGATATTGTGGTCGCTTTTGTGACAAGGCTCATTTCTGAGAAAAATCGTCTTGTTGCTCGTATTTTATAGAGACCTTCAAATGCAAAAACGAGAATAACAAAAACGGATACCCCGAGAGTGATCCACATGAATTTTTCGAAAGAGAGTGAGTAGATTGCGTCTTTTTGAATGAGTTCTTGTACTACTGGTGTATGTCTGAGCCAGTACGCCAGTGCAGCAGCACTCATAATTGCTGTCCAATCGATTAGAATTTGCAGAAAACTAAAAAAGAGTTCTGATTTTTTCATAGTATAGGAATTGTTAATTGCCGATTCTTGCTTTTTGCGTTTCCTATTTATAGCCACCAAAAGAAGTGCGATAAGCCGGATTCTGTCGTGAGTAATGATCTACCTTGTCCTTATGTTGCCACAAGGATCTTTGCGGCACTCCCCACACCTATTTTCACAAACATTATGACTGTTAGTCATAGATATTCTATAAATGTTTTTGTGAAAATAGGTGTGGGGCGCGGCCTTGCACACAGGTAAGGATTTAGCCGTTTCAATCCTACACCATTATAATGTAGGACTACTATCTATCCGAAGATAACTAGTCTTAGAACATTTCTGATCTAAGCGTCTCTGTTCGCACCTCGTGAATCGCTTCAGACGGGTATTACCCGCTACCCTTCTCCTCATTTTAATAATGGGGGTGTGTCCGGACTTTCCTCTCTGAATATGTGTAAACATACCGAGCCATTACTTACAATTCTTTTGGTGGCTTCAAATACGAAATAGTAAAAATAAGACATTTCAATCTTTTTTGTACTACTACTA
>CALIRC010000001.1 GCA_938044295.1 Minisyncoccota bacterium | reverse complement strand
TCACATATTAGAGATTTATTTGCAGCAAGTGATCTTGCAAAGGAAAAGAAATTTAGTGCGTCACAGTTTAGTTTTAATATGCGTGGTGGGCGTTGTGAAGTGTGTCAAGGTGATGGTATGACAAAAGTAGAGATGCATCTTCTTCCTGATATGTATGTAGCTTGTGAAGCGTGTAAGGGATCACGGTACAATGATAAGACGCTTGCAGTGACGTTTAATGGTGCATCTATTGCTGATGTTTTGGATATGAGCGTTTCATATGCCTTGCAGTTTTTCAAGAATCAAAAATATATTGTTGAAAAGTTGCAAACAATGGAGGATGTTGGTCTGGGTTATTTGCGTCTTGGTCAAAGTGCGACAAATCTCTCTGGTGGTGAAGCGCAGCGAGTTAAGTTAGCGACGGAACTAGCTCGTAAACAAACAGGGAAAACACTCTATGTTCTTGATGAGCCGACAGCTGGACTGCACTTTAAAGATACTGAGCGACTTTTGAAAGTTCTTGATGCCTTAGTGGACAAAGGAAATACAGTGATTGTTGTTGAGCATAATATCGATGTTATAACTCATGCTGATTGGGTTATTGAACTTGGTCCTGTAGGTGGGGATCATGGTGGGGAGCTTGTCTTTGAAGGGACGCCCAAACAACTTGTGCGTAGTACAAAGTCAACCACTGCAAAGTATTTGTAATTGATTTGATTATAGTAGGACTTACGCACTTGGTGCACTTTGTCGTTAAAATTTTTTTACCCACTATTGGTAGATTATAGCTTGTGAAAAGCCTTGATTTTGTCTAAGAGCCTGTCTGCGATCTTTTCTTTCGCTAAAATTTCCCCATTTTTAGTTGCAAAATGCATTGATCTCGTCATGGTATCTCGATACCATTTCCTCGATTACTTCATTTTTCACTATAAAAATGGAAAAATTCGCCTGAAAAAAAAGATCACAGACAGACTCTAAAATTACACTCACGTGCGTAAGTCCTAGGTGTATTTGATTTGTGAACTGTAATAGATATGATGTATGGATAATAAATTATTGTACGGTGTAATGCAGACTATCACATATTATGATGTGATGGATTATCCATTAACGGATTTTGAAGTTTGGCGACATCTTATCGTGCAGGACTCTTGTGCAGTGTGGTCTTTAGGTGATGTGCGTCGTGTGCTTATGTCTCAATCTGTGCGATCGTATGTTGCTGAATGTCGCGGTTTTTATTTTTTGCATGGTAGAGAACATCTTGTTTTTGAGCGTTTGAAGCGTCAACGGATTAGCCTATTAAAAATCAAACGTTTGCGGCGCTATGTATTTTGGTTGCGGTGTGTGCCTTTTGTACGGATGATTGCACTTACAGGGAGACTTTCTTTTCGTAATGGTACTGATCAAAGTGACTTGGATTTGCTTGTTGTAGCGCGTTCTGGTCATATCTGGATGTGTCGAATGCTTTTTACATGTATGACCCATGTTATGGGTGTGCGGCGTTATGGGGATAAATGTACCAATCGGATTTGTCTTAATTACTATATTACTGACACTTCGCTTGAGATTCCTACAAAAGATCTTTTTGGGGCACATGAATATAGTTTCATTACACCACTTTTTGGTGGAGATGTTTTTAAAGATTTTGTTCTTGCAAATCGTTGGATTCGTAAATATAAGCCACACTACATTGTAGATGTTTTGGATGGAACATGGCTTTTGCAGGATTCATTTTTGTGGAAGAATATTCGTATTTTTGGAGAATTTGTTTTTGGTGGATCTTTTCTAGAGGATCGTGTGCGCCGTTTTCAATATAAAAAAATTATGGAAAATCCAAACACAAATCTTGCTGGCGCTCTTATCATCGCAAATGATAATCATCTTGTTTTTCTTCCGAAACCACATGGCCCTCATGTATATGAAGAGTATCGTAAACGGTTTGATGCTTTGGAATTGCCGTGGTCGACAACATAAGGTGCGTTGCATTCTAATATTATGAAAAGTGTTTCTTTTTGACTATGCTATGATTGTTTTATGCGATATTTCATTTTTCTTTTTCTCTACTTCCTGTCGTTCCCTTTGTTTGTTGATGCAGAGCTTATTTCTGGAGTGGTTATTTCTGCAGGTGAGGTGCAAGAATCGATTCTCGAGGGTTTTGAGATCGAAACGTTCATGCAGGAGATTACAGTACGAACTGATGATGGTCTGATTTCGTTTGAAAATGACTTTGTCCCTCTTAGGGAAGGTCAAAGGATCTTTATGGATCGGTTTGTAGATGATTCTGGTGAAGAATTTATTTCACTCTATGATGTTGATCGTAGTCGCGTTTTGCTGTTTCTTTTTTTGATCTTTTTTTGTCTTGTATTACTGTTAAATTTTCGTAAAGGTCTTAAGTCTCTTCTGTCTCTTTTTTTTACAGGTATTATTGTTTTGATGGTTTTAATTCCTCTTCTGAAAGCAGGATTTTCACCAATCATTGCAGGTTCAGGTGTTGCAGTTCTCTTACTTGTTTTTGTCATGCTTTTTACACATGGATTTAATCGTAAAACGTTTGTTGCTATGGTGGGTACTGCAACTGCCATTTTTGTTACAGTTTTTTTGGCACTCGTAACGCTTCGCTTTGGGGCATTTACAGGCATTGGTACTGATGAATCATTTGCTGTTATAGCCTCTGGTTTGCCTATAGATATGCCACAGTTGCTATTTGTAGGAATTCTTATTGGTATGCTTGGCGTATTGGATGATGTGGCAATCACGCAAGCTTCTGTTGTGCAGCAGCTTAAAAATGCTGGTGCCGATGGTAAAACGCTTTTCGTGAATGCAATGAAAGTAGGGCAAGATCATGTGGGTGCTTTGGTGAATACGCTTGTTTTAGCCTATACTGGCACCGCTTTGCCACTTATACTTCTGACATCGCTCAAAAATGAGTCATTGCCAGCCCTTTTGAGCATAGAAATTGTCGCCACAGAAATCATTCGTGCGTTACTGGGTAGTGTAGGTGTGATTCTTACTGTTCCGCTTACGACACTTCTTGCGGTTATCTTTTTGTATAAGAATTCTGATGCAGATGTGCCGCATTATCATTAGATTGGTACAGAATGTTTTTTAATGGTTTTGATGCAAGTGACTGCGCTGATATTTTTTTAGAAAGAAATTATTTTGATTTGTAGCTTTATTATATTCTTGAAGTATGGAAGATTGTTTGAAAAATTATATTTTTGAATGTGCTGTGTGGAATGGTTTTAGATGATATAATGTACTGTAAGTAGTTTTTCTTTTTTTTGTGATATGAAGTTACATTGCTATAGATATTTACTGTGGATTCTTGGAGGTATTTTCTTTCTTTTTGCTGTAGCATTTTATATGTATCGCGCTGAATTGCTTCCTCGTTTGACTTTTGGTGATGCGCAAAGCCGTTTTGATGACGAGGCTTACACGTTGGCAAATACATCATATTTTCCTAGTATTGATGCAAGTTTAATTACAGGATTGCCTTGTGGTGCTTCTGGTGAACGTCCACTCGCTATCATGTATTCTGGTGATCCTGAGACGCGACCATTTTTTGCTGGTATTGCTGAGGCTGGTTTCGTTGTTGAGATGGCGCATCGTTATCCAAGTGGCGCTACACGCGTGATGGGTATTTTTGATTGTGAAAAGCCAGAGTTTGTTGGTCCGATGCGTGGTGGTAGTGTAGATTTTCTTAACGTTGCTGCTGCATTTGATGCTGTTTTTGTGCCGTGGGGTGGGGATAGTATTACAAAAGGATTGCTTGGTGATGATGTCCATAGTCATATCGACTGTAGTGGTGAAGTGTTGCCAGTAGGATCTGCCAGGGAATGCTTTCGACGTAGTGCGCAAGATATCCCTCTTTCACTTGAAGATCGCGCGTATAGCAATGCTGCGCTTCTCCATGAGCGTGCACAAGTACTTGGATATGATGCTTTTAATGCGTTTTCTGGTTACGTACATCGAGGTGATCTTGCGCTCAATGAACGTCCTTTTGGTGGACGTCTTACAA
Organism: Minisyncoccota bacterium; assembly: GCA_938044295.1. Lineage (GTDB taxonomy): Bacteria > Patescibacteriota > Minisyncoccia > Moranbacterales > JAHDCW01. The sequence goes on along the minus strand of CALIRC010000001.1, from coordinate 174 downwards.
TAGGGTATTTGAATAATTTTGGTGTTTCTTATGTCTACAATCGTGATCTTAATCGGTACGAGCGATTTTTTGAAGGTGTTGCGGAGTATGATCATAATACAGGTAAACGTATTGCTCCGCGTAATATTATTGTGCTTAAAACGCAAAAAGTTGGATTTACAGTAGAAGATGATT